>NZ_DATHKG010000160.1:0-20264 GCF_035489435.1 Flavitalea sp. | reverse complement strand
ATCAGCGGTGATGTATTCGATCTTTCCAATCCGTCTGCATCAACCATCAGGATGTTCTATACATTTCTCAACAAAGCAACAAAGGCGAACTCAGCCCTCCAGGTTTTGATCACTGCTGGTAATCATGATTCTCCATCAAGGCTCGAATCGCCTCAGCCTTTATTGGAATCTACCAATATTCATATTGTAGGTTTAATCGAAAAAGATGCTGATGGCAGCATTAACTATGATAAACTGGTTTTTCCATTAAAAAATAAAAATGGTGATGTGAAGGCATGGTGCCTCACAGTGCCATTCCTGCGGATGGGTGATTACCCGGTCATGTCCGATTGTGATAATCCTTACGGTGAAGGGGTTGCTGAACTATATAAAGGAACTTATGCCCATGCATTGAAGTATAAAAAGCCCGGCCAGTCAATCATAGCAATGGGACATCTCCATACCCAACAGGCAGAGGTAACTGATATGGATAAGTCGGAAAGGCTTATCATGGGTGGAGTTGAATGTATTGCTGCATCAGCATTTCACCCGGATCTACTTTATGTTGCCCTGGGTCATATTCACAAAGCCCAGCGCATAGGTGGAAATGAACATATCCGTTATTGTGGAAGCCCTTTGCCTATGTCTTTTTCAGAATATAATTATAAACACCAGGTTATAGTTTTTGATCTTGAAGATGAAAAAATTGTTAGCCTGTCAGCGATAGAAGTACCTGTTTCCGTTTCACTGCTGCGTGTTCCATCGGTACATAGCAAATTGGTTGAAGTACTGGATGCCCTGGAGCAAATAGATGCGGATACTGATAATCCGAATTCTGTCGCTCCATACCTGGAAGTGAGGGTGCTGTCGGATGGCCCGGAGCCTGCGCTACGTTATAAAATAGAAACTGCCCTGGCTGGTAAACATGTGAAACTGGCAAAAATTGATCTGCGCTATGCTGAAGCGCCGGCAATTGAGCAGGGAATCGAATCAATAAAATTAGATCGGTTGAATGAGCTCAGGCCTTTGGATGTATTTACCAAAGTGTATCAATCACGATATAATACAGCTGTTCCGGAAGATCTCTTTCAATTGTTTAACCAAATAACCCAGGAGGCGAATCAGGCCTCATAGCTATATGAAGATATTAGCGATACGTATCAGGAACCTTGCCTCACTGGAAGGAACCACGGAAATAGATTTCAAACAAGAGCCGCTTTGTTCGGCTGGAATTTTTGCTATAACGGGTCCGACTGGTGCTGGCAAGTCTACGATCCTGGATGGCCTCTGCCTTGCATTGTACGGAAAAACGCCCCGGTTCCGCCTGGCGGAAATAGGTATAGAGGTAAAGGATGTGAAAGGTAGCACTATCAACCAGGGTGATGTTCGTGGGATACTGCGCGACGGCACCGCGGATGGTTTTGCCGAGGTGGATTTTGCAGGTGTTGATGGATCGGATTATCGTGCAACCTGGAGCGTTAGAAGGGCGCGAAATAAAGCTGATGGCAATTTACAGGCAAATGAAGTTTCGCTCAGGAACATTAGTAATAATGTGGTTGTGCCAGGCAGAAAAACTGAATTGCTGGAAGAGATTGAAAGGTTAGTGGGATTAAGCTTCGACCAGTTTACCCGCTCCGTTCTTTTGCCCCAGGGTGATTTCACCGCGTTTTTAAAAGCCGGTCGGGACGAAAAATCATCATTATTAGAGAAGCTAACGGGTACCCAGGTTTACTCGGAGATTTCGAGGCGGGTTTTTGAGAAACACCGGGTCAATGTGCAACAACTTCACGAACTCAATATACAAAGGGATGGAGTTTCCACGCTTACCTCAGAAGAAATTGATGCCTTAGAGTTGAAGAAAACTGAACTCGCGGTAATGATCCTGGAGGTCGAAACCCAGCTTGCCGCGCTGGGAAAGGAAATTGCATGGTATGAACAACTGGCAAACATCGAAAAGAATATCGCTGTTGCGTTAGAAAAAGCCGAACAGGCAACAGTCTTAAAAAATGAAACCGTTCCAAGAGTGCTTAAGCTGCAATTGATCTCGCGGGTGCAATCAATAAAGGCTGAAGTGGATGGTTTGAAGTCCACAGAAGATAATCTCAAAGATAAAACTGCATTATTTGAAAAGCTAAAGGGTGACTTAGCTTTCCTGGTTAAGCAGGTTGAATCAATTGAAGCTGAAACCTTGCTGGCAACGAAATCATTGGATGAAAATCTTCAGAAGCAGGAAAAGGCGCAGCCCCTGCTGGATGCCGCGAAAGCTTTGGATGCAAGACTTATCGAAACTGCAAAACAATTGAGGTTAACAGAAGGAGAAGAAAAAACAGCCGCAGAAAAATATAACCTGTACATACAACAATTAAAACAACGGCAGGATGAATCGAAATTGTTGGAAAAAAGAATCCTTGAACTTAATAATTGGAAGGATGCAAATATTTACCGCCAGTCAGTAGCTGAACACGAAAGTCTTATCATTTCAAAACTGCACGATGCTCAAATCTTACTTGGAAATATAAAGTCCTTAACGAAACTCATCAATTCACTGGCATTAGAAATAGTGGAATCTGATAAGATAAGAACACAGGGAGAAAAAGACATCAATACAATGGAGGCTTCCTTGCAAAAGCTAAGAGATAAATACAAACGCAACGAAGCTCTCTTATCCGGGATGTCAATCGCGGGCTTAAAAGCAGATGAGAATAACCTGGATTTTGTAGTGCAGGAAATCATTGCTGCAGATGCGCATTGGAAAGTATTACATGCAGCAACCAGGGAACACGGACTCGCATTGAAAAATTTACAAACCAACAAAACCGAATTAGAAGAAAGTGAGGAACAGATCACCAGTATTGGTGCATTGCTGGAGACTGCCAAAGTTCAGCGGGAAACATCCTTAGCCATTCTGGAAACAGCAAGGCTGTCGATTGCCGAAAATGTAGAACGGCTGAGGGACGGGTTAGTACCAGGCAAACCCTGTATTGTATGCGGCAGTACTTCTCATCCATATGCAGGTGAAAACCCGCAACTGCAGCGTGTACTGACCGAACTTGAAAATGCTAATAATGAGATAGAAAAAAACTATGTAGAATACTTCAGGACTCATAGTGGTCTTCAAAAGAGCATCCAGCAGTTGCGAAAGACAATTGGACTTCAGGCATCAGACCTTGAGACCAGGGAAAACCAGATCACCATTAAGAAACAACAATGGATACAATTCAGCATTCATGGTTCCTGTGAAGATATTATTTCAGATGATAGAACTGAGTGGTTACAGCAACAACTAAAAAACGAGAGGGAAAAGTTGAAAGTTGTGCGTGAACAAATCAAATCTTATGATGATAGGAAGAGTCAACTTGAGATGGACAAAATTAAGCTGGATGGTTTAGAAAAAAAGCTAACAGATCTGCTGAATCTTGCGAAGGATGAAGAAAGAAAATTGAAATCTTTAAAAGAACAACTCGCTGCCAGAACCGCAGAATTACAAAAAACCGAATCAGATCTTGTGTTAATGGAGCAAACTTTAGCGAATTTTTTTCCTTCTGAAGATTGGGTAATTAACTGGAAAAATGATCCTGAAGAATTTGCCTTATCTGTCAGGGAATTTTCCGTTTCATGGAAGGGTAATGTGCAGCAACTGGAGGAAGAGAATGGCAGGCAGGAGTTGCTTTTGGGAACAATAAAAGGTCTGCAGGAGCACTTGGAAAACCTGGAGGGAGATTATCATCAAAAATCTAAAAATAAAGCCCAACTCGGGATCGACCAGCAAGGTCTTCTCGAAAACCGGCGCGCGATTTTTAGCGGAGAGCTTGTGGCAAAAGTAGAATCAGACTTAAAGAAGGCAATCGACGAAGCCCGCAATAAATTCGAGGGTGGGAGGGCAGCCGTGACAAAAATCCAGGGGCAATTAACCCGCACTCAAACTCAGAAAGATCTTTTGCAAGAAGATATCTCAAACTTAATAACAAAGAAGACTTCGCTCAAAGAAAAAATCGCTTTATGGTTAACGGAACAAAATAAGGCTCATGAGAAACCAATAACGGAAACTGACTTAACCGAATTATTAAATTTCAACCAGGATTGGATAGAAAAAGAACGTTCGGCGATTCGTAATATTGACGATAGCCTTACGGAAGCCAATTCGGTTTTACGTGAACGCAATCATTCACTGGAAAATCATTTGCTGCTGCGCAGATCGGAACGTTCGCCTGAAGAACTTAAAATATTAGAGGCAGAAGCGAAAACTCATCTACAGAAAAACACGGGTGAGCACAACGAAATTGGTTTCCGTATCCGTGATGATAGCGCCAATAAAGAAAAAATCGGTAATCTTTTAAGCATTATAGCGGCGCAGGCTTTTGTTGTGGACAACTGGGCAAAGCTCAATGAAATTATTGGTTCTGCCGATGGTAAAAAATTCAGGCAGATCGCCCAGGAATATACATTAGATGTATTATTAAGTTATGCCAATGTTCATTTAGAGGTACTTAGTAAACGTTATGTGCTAGAACGAATACCCAATTCATTAGGATTACAGGTGATTGACCAGGATATGGGTGATGAGGTGCGTACTGTGTATTCACTTTCCGGTGGGGAATCTTTCCTTGTTTCTTTGGCGCTGGCATTAGGGTTGGCCTCTCTTTCTTCCAGCCGTATGAAGGTAGAATCATTATTTATTGATGAAGGCTTTGGCTCGCTTGATCCAGCCACACTAAATATTGCTATGGATGCATTGGAGCGTTTACATAACCAGGGACGTAAAGTGGGCGTGATTTCTCATGTACAGGAAATGACGGAACGGATACCAGTGCAGATTAACGTGAGTAAGCAGCAAAGCGGGAAGAGTAAAGTGGAAGTGTTGGGAATATAATTTTATCTAAAATAAACTTTTGAATAACTGAAATACCAATATTATATAATTATTCAATTACAAACTTGTTATTTGCTTTGATTTCTTCTATGAAAGTTGTTGTAAGATCAATTAACGCTTTGAGTTTGGTTGCCTGGTTGTAGTCATAGTTAATGTTCTTCTTTCCGTTGTCAAATTCGTTGAAGTCCAGATCATATATACTGGCATATATATATTCTAATTTTCTTTGGACTGGAATAGCAAAGCTGTGATACCAAGTATGATCAATTGTTGAAGTGACCGTTAACGAGTCCACCTTACCTCTATTTTTTTTGACTTCAAAATAGGTTGGCTGCTTTATTTCTTCTTTGTCAATGACTTTTCTGTTTTTGAGAAAAAAATTAAACGGGTTTAGTGTATCAAGCAAAAAGTGCTTATAAGTTTTGCAGTAGTCAAATCTCTTTAAATAATAATTTCCGTTTTGCTCCCAAAATAGATATTGAGACGTCTCGTATTCACAGCTATCAAAAGAAATACAGCCTCCACAAGAAAAAGAGTAAATAATAAATGAGTCAATAGCCTGTTCAACAACATATTTTTCTACTCTGTGTTCTATGATTTGAGCCTGAGGAGTTATGGCGAAAAAGGTAAAAAGGAAAAAAAGAGGCAGTTTTATCATAATTATTTACTGAGATTCTTAAGCTCTGTATTTCCATAAATTGACCATATGATATTATCAACTCAGCGGCTGATATTTGAATAAAACTCAATCGACAAGCAAAGGGTGGTTCGATATAAACAGAACGGTGGGTTAATATGCTTCATCATCAACAGTTACCTCCCGCTTTTCAGTTTGGTAACTGCATTATACATTGAATCCATGCCAGTCACATGCTTGAGCCAAAGAATTGTTTTAGCAATATCTCTCGTAGCTTTGTCTCCGCAATATTCCGGAACCCATCTAAATATGACATTATATTTCCCCTGGTTAATGCCCTCAATGATCCAATTTTCTCCGTCAACCCCGACCATGCAAGAAGTGTCTTGTTTAAGGGACCAAAAATTCTGGAGATGCAATTTTTCTTGTAGACTGTTATAAGTTGTATCCCCGAAATACCGTATAACTTCGGTATCCAAACTTCCAGGATAGTAACCACCTCTGCCATCCGTGGTTTTTAAAGTTATTTTCGTTTGGCCATTTTCCATTTCGGCGATAAGCATGTATGGAGTTCTGAAAACTGGATCTACTGTTACTCTAAACCAGAATTTGGATGCTTCGATCTGCGTCGTATCGATAAAGGGTTCGTACATCGCATAGATAAGTGGATTTATAACTCCAATATGTCCAATATTTCGGTATTTGGCAGACACCAAAGACAGAAAGCTGTTAGAATCAGACCATTCACGATGCACGTTACGCGTGTACGCAAACGTATCTATATATATATTTCTGAGCTGGGTATCTCTCAGGATATTATAGTGCCCTGTATCGGCAATTCTGATCGTACTATCGTTACAGGCGAGAAATAGAATGTGAATTAATAAAGCAATTATCGGAACTCTCATTAAAGTGGATTATAAGGTACATCGGCTTGCCGCTATGCGGTTATTCCGTGCTACATCTGTCTAAATTTATTTATTAAGTTAAGTATGTTCTATTAGCTCAGCTTATATTCTTCAGCCCGAATTTTGGCAAACCGCTGTTAGCAGCAATCTAGTTTTTTTGCTTTTGATCATACCTGCTTAATTTCAGAAAACCTATAGGATCATCCAGTTCAATGATATCAATAATTGCCTGTGATTTAATCTTTGCATCGTTGTAATAAGACTCTACTATTTTATACCCAATGTAATAGCCTAAGTCTGATGGTTTATTTTTTGACCTGGAGCCATTATAAAGCCAATTGCCGATATTCTGATTACAAAGTTCATTCTTGAACTGACTCCAAAGTTCAGCTTCGTGCTTGTCGCCATATTCATTCTTCTTATCGTTTCGGCTTACAAGTTCAGCGATAAAATCGCAGGCACCTTCACGTATTGACTTGTACAATAGTTCACATTTTATTGCCTCAGGATCAGGATGAAGTTTTTGTTGTGTATGTACACATTCGTGTGCCACAATGCTTTTTATTTTCTGAATGATTTCTTCATCAGTTGGTTTTTTGTTTTCTCCCAATGAAGTTGTCAACTCCGTGCCAATTAACACAAACTCGTTGGATACGGTACCTCCCGTATTTTTGATGCCAATTGCAAAACAAACTTTAAAGGGTTTAAAGTTCGGGTAAAGCTCTTTGAACCTGGTAAATACTTGCTCAATTGCCGGCTCGGCTTTTTTCGCCTGGTAAGTGTTTGGACGAACAGACTGATAAAACGAATAATTTTTGGAAATAGCATCTACAAATTTCTCTGCGGTAAATTCCCTCACCTGGATAAAGTCCAAAAGTCCGTTTGTTGCCCTGTCGAGGTAAAGTTTCTGAAACGAAGCTGCACTGTCCGAAAAGCTCTTACAGTTTTTTAAATTGTCGAAGGCTTCCCAAAAATGGTCGATATCAATCGTCTGCACGTTTTTCTTATTCTCAGGTTCTAACTCCTTTTTTATTTTAGTTCTTAATGCAATCTCATCTTTATTTAAACTCTTTACATGAATGGTAATCCTTCCCGAGTCAGGGTTTTCCGGGTCATCAAAACGTTTGATTGCAAGCTTAAAATTTCCTTTATTAGAAGGACTGTATTCAAATTTTTCATAGCCTACAAAATCATCAGGATAATTGCATTCATATAAGGCGGCATTAGCAGCATCAAGCAATTTATAATGCACAGCAATGCCTTGCTGTAGAATAGAAAACTGGTAGATGCCATTTTTAGACAAGTCTAATGTAAAAGTGAGGCTGGAAGACTTTGTGACCTCAATATTCTTATATTCTTTGTTTAATTCTAAATTTTGTAGTGTTTGGCCTGTTATTTGTAAAAATCCCAGCACCAGTAAGATTGAAATTGCTGTAATTCTCATTGGGAAATTATGGATTGTATTAAAAATTTCTGCCAACATAAATATATGCAACCCAAATCATTGTTCATAATTTAAAGCCATTCAACCCAGATAGATTCACACAGGGTTATTAACAATACTTTTACTGTTCAATACTGTCCAAATTAGCCCGCTTAATAGTCCAATTTGCCACCTTACCGGATAACGGTCATGCAGTACATTTGTTGAACAAAAACATTATACTTACTAATAAACCATTGAAAAAAATGACAACCAACACCTCCAGGAAATTGATCTCTGCAATGCAGGTCTCGTTGGATGGCTTCGTCGAAGACTCCGATGGTAAAACAGACTGGGTCGATTCGTGGGCGGATGCGATCCAGCTGATCGATGACGTCGACACGTTTCTTTTAGGCGGACATATGTATCCGGGTTATGGCGAGTACTGGGGATCGATCCATGCTAATCCTCATATCATCCCGCCAAACCCTGAAGTTCCGTCGCAGGAAGGGCGGCTCCCATCCAGCAGTGAGATTGAGTATGCGCGGTTCGCAGCGCAGACACCTCATGTTGTTTTATCGACCACGCTCAAGAGCGTCTCGTGGCCCAGGGCGCAGATCGTCCGGGACATCGCGGAGCTTCGGGCGATGAAGGCAACGCCAGGAAAGAACACTTATGTTGTCGGTGGAGCAGGTCTTGTCGCCAGCCTCTTGGATGCGGACCTGATAGACGAGCTGCGGCTGATCGTTCACCCGGTTGTCCTTGGCAGTGGAAAGCCGCTCTTTAAGGGTGTACGAAGGCACTCGCTTGAGTTCGTCCATGCACAACCGGGCAAGTCGGGCAGGGTGATTCTCACTTACCGGGCCTGACGATGCCCGGCAGCGACTTCCTGCAAGGAGTATCACTTCAATCAACAAACGCAGAAGATATGGCCAGGCAAATTTTAATTTATACTACTGCAATTCCTGATTCTTCTATTATTGATACCTTACTGGCAGCATGTTCATTTTTAATAACACTAACAATAAAATCATTAAGATCGTTCCTGTAGCTGCAATTATGTTGATGAATTTTTGTGCCTTAACACCATTATTGAATGCTTTATCAATTGCTTTAAATATTATCAACCCAATTATTCCGCCTAAAGTATTCGTAATTATATCTGTAACATCAAAAGCCCCAACGCGCAAAATATATTGAAGTCCTTCAACTATTAAACTAAGTAAGAAAAAGAAGAGAAGTGTTTTACCGAAAATCCATCTTACAAATAAAATTCCGGTATATATACCAAGCGGTACAAAAATCACTACATTCAAAATGTTTTCATTATTTAAAATCAAAGGTTCACTAAACGGAATTAAATTGAAGCGCCTCTTTCCCATATAAGAAAATTGTACACCCAACTTAAAAAGTAAAATCCAGCAAATTGCAATCAAATAAATTATAAACAATACAGTAGTCAATCTGTTTGTTACATTATTAACTTTTGATTTTTCCTTCATGTTTATTACAAATGCCATTACACCATTTAAGTTGCAAGCGGAGTTTTATTTTATTTTTGTATTAAGCCGTATACCCGGCGTTTGCTAATGTACGCCGAGTTCGTGCAACATACAAGCCGCGGAGGTGAGACTCGGCTAACAAAATAAAAAAAGGCTGCCTCAATTTTACTTTTGAGACAGCCTCACTCGATTTTGTAATTATTCCATGTCAAAATGTTTCTTCAACACAAAGCCTGATTTCGGTTCGCCAGTTTCCTGGTCAAGGAATGTGATAAGCATATATTTGTTCACGATTTCAATAACCGTTACCTGCTGGCCTGCCTTTACCTTTCCAATGGTTTTGGCGTTTTTCCTGGCTGAAAACTTCAGGTCGGCATCAATTCTAGCATTACTTATTTGGCTCAACTTTTTGAACATCTCTTCCATTTGGCCGAATAGCTTCTTGTTTTGCTTTTCTATTTCCTTTTGGACATGTTCTATAACCTGAGTATTGGATTTGTCGGTAAGTATGGCAATCGGATTGTAAATAGTCAGTATAAAGCTGATTATCGCTAACAACTCAAAAATTAGTTGTCTGGCTTTATCAGTTTTAGTTTTACCCAATATTGTCGACAATTCTGAAACGATACCTTCTTTCAACCTGTCAAGATCCTGTGCGGTTACCTCGCTTGCCGATTGAATTACCTGTTCCGCCACCTGCAAAATGGCTTCGTTGGCCTCTTCGGCAACGGTTATGTCTTCCCAGTCATTCGACAAAGCTGTTTTCCATACGTAGTTTTTTGTAATTCCCCTTAAAGCAATATCAAAGCCATTGAACTCATTCAAGTGGGGCTGGTTGATTTTTGCCGAAATAGTCCCTAAGCTCTTTGATAGCTGGAATTGGCTGGTGGCAAAGCCTATAAGATGGTGGGTCAGTAGCGGATTGATCCTCGCAAACTCAGCGAGTTTGGACGAGATGGTCCTTGGTAGTCCATGATGTTTCAAAAAATCAAAATCGGCTATTCTCTCTTGTACACGGTTATCCAAAAACATGGATACGCTAATCGATTTCTTTAATTGCCGTGTAACGTTTCTCGCGATGTCATTCGAACCATATAAGCTAGCAAACTGGGTGTTGATTTTGTTTTGTGCTGTTATTGCAGCCCAGAAAGCCGCGTTGTTGCCAATGGCGCCAATTTGATCAAAGACGTTTTTTTGTCTTTGAATACTCTTAATCATGTCTGTAATTTCTTTCATAAGTTCCGTTTCTTATAAATATGCAGCTATGGAGTAAACGGCTCAGAACGATAAAACATTGTTTCTAAACCTTATTTAACCTGTTGATTTACCGTTAGCGAATTTTATAAAGTTTTGAAGATTATTCGTCAACATTTGCGCCATTGATATTTTATTTCTTAATTATCTGCTTAAAAAGGTGGCCCTCTCTTTAACGCGTTCGGCGTAAATATGATCATCCAACCCTAGATGGGGAATAACCACGAAATAGTCAGGTCATCATCCGGTTTTCCTGCATTGCCTAAAACTATCCTGATCCCAGGCAAGCGGTGATTCTTGTACAGATTCAAGGAATCCGCTTGGGATTTTCGAATTGCCTACAACGTGTCCTTATCCCTGTCAGGCCCTGTTTTTTGTACAGATTCCACGAATCCGCAAGGGATTCTGAGCGTGGATACTAATTTCTTTTAAACCAAGCTCGTTCTTTGTTCATAAAAAAATATGTCCGGATTCCAGGTACAAATTAACAATCGGCCTTATAAAGTCGAGGCCGACCCGGCTATGCCTTTGCTATGGGTGATACGCGATCTTGTTGGGCTAAAGGGGACCAAATACGGTTGTGGATTAGGGTTGTGCGGAGCATGCACGGTGCACCTGGCCGGTAAGCCAGTCCGTTCTTGTTTAATTACAATCAGTTCAGTAAAAGAAAAAAAAATTACAACCATCGAAGGGCTGGGTGGGGAGACTTTGCACCCGGTACAAGAGGCCTGGATCGAGCTTCAGGTTCCGCAATGTGGCTATTGTCAAAGTGGTCAGATCATGTCGGCTGCCGCATTGTTGGCTAAAAACCCCCAACCCGGTCCTGAAGAAACACGAACCGCAATGAGCGGCAATCTATGTCGCTGTGGAACCTATGATCGGATCGGGAAGGGAATTGCCCTGGCATCCCAAAAACTAATGAACAGTAAAAAGACTAATGAACATTAAAAACGCTAATGAATAGTAAAAATGCTAATCAACCAGTAAAGCCTAATGAACGGGAAAAAAACTAATCAACAATAAAATGAGTGTAAAAAGCAGCAGGAGGGTCTTTTTAAAACAATCATGGTTAATAGGTTCAGGCCTGGCGATTGGATTCTCGCCGGTGGCCGCCAATACATTGGCAGGAAGAACCGAACTGGAAAAATTTGAACTTACTCCCTTTATTATTATCGGTACTGACGGTATTATCACACTGATAAATAAAAACCCGGACATGGGACAGGGTTCTATCCAGGCTATTCCCACTTTGATAGCAGAGGAACTGGAAGTTGACCTGGAGCAGGTAAAAATTATTCAAAGCAATGGAGATGAAAAATATGGATTACAAATATCCGGAGGCAGTGGTGGTGTGGTAAGGGCCTGGGAACCTTTACGAAAAGCAGGTGCCGCTGCCCGGCAAATGCTGATAAGCGCAGCAGCTCAAACCTGGAATATACCGTTAGAAAACTGCAAGGCAGAAAAAGGCGAAGTATTAAACCTGCTAACAAAAGAAAAACTCAATTACGGAAAATTGGTGACGGCGGCCTCCCTTTTGGAGGTGCCGCAAAATCCGGTATTAAAAGAACGATCTGAATTCCGGCTCATTGGTAAAACCACAAAACGCCTTGATGTGCCTGATCGCGTTTTAGGAAAAGCCAGGTACGGAATTGATATTGAGATACCCGGAATGGTTTATGCCTGCATTTTACATTCCCCTTCTTTGTATAGTAAAATAAAAAACGTTGATGACTACGAGGCACGTAAGATAAAAGGCGTACTGGATATTATTAAATGTGAAAGGCCGATGCCACATCGTAAAATGGAAGCAGTAGCTGTCATCGCCTCAAATTTTTGGGTAGCAATGCAGGGACGGAAGTTGTTAAATGTAACCTGGGAAGATGCCCCGGATCAAATTGAAAGTGCAGATTATGTGAGAAGAATGTATGCCGCGGCAAAAGAGCCAGGTCCGGTCCAGGCAGAAAAAGGAAACTTCGACCTGGCTTATACTAAGTCCAATACAAAAATCGAAAGCATTTACGAAAGCAATTTCCTGGCACATGCATCTATGGAACCTGAGAATACAGTGGCTCATGTAAAAAATGACGGAACGGTAGAAGTGTGGGTCCCTTATCAATCACCTGATTGGGCCAAAGGAGAAATTGCAAAATACTTTGAGATACCCGCAGAGAAGGTAACCGTGAACATCACCTTATTGGGAGGATCTTTTGGTAGAAAATCTTATTCCGATTTTTTATTGGAGGCTTGTATTCTTTCCAGGAAAATTCAAAAACCAGTCAAGCTGGTTTGGTCAAGAGAAGATGACTTAACACAAGGTCCATATCGTCCCGCCATGCTTAGCCGGTTGCAGGGAATGGTGGCCGGGAAAAAAGTGATGGGCATGCACCACCATGCTATAGGCGAAACGTTTGTTGCTCAAATTTATGGAGGACTGAAACCAGGAGAGCCGGATGCCGGGTTATGCGGGGAGATCAGTTTTGATAACAGCAAGTACAATTTTGAAAACACCAAAATAAGTCATACCCGGGTTAGTACCGATATACCGATTATGTGGTGGCGTTCGGTTTGGGGCGGGAATTTTGCATGGGGCCAGGAATGTTTCGTAGACGAACTATCGCATTTGCTAAAAGTAGATCCGCTTCAATTGCGTTTAGACAGTTTAGAGGATGAACGTTACCGGCATGTTTTAAAACTACTCGCTGAAAAATCAAACTATTACCAGCCCTCACCCAATGGTGAAGCTCGCGGTATCGCCATGTGGAAATCATTCGGGAGCATTTCCGCAGCTTGCGTAACCGTGGCGCGAAAAAACAGTAAAATTCATATTAAGAAAGTAGTTTCCGTTTTGGATTGCGGGTTGTTTGTTAATGAAGATATGGTTAAGGCCCAAATGGAGGGATGTATCATTATGGGTCTAAGTGCCGCTACAAAAGAAGAGATAAGTTTTAGCAATAAAAAATGTGATCAGACCAACTTTCACCAATACAAAATTCTGCGTTTAAATGAATTGCCGGAAATTGGAACCTATATTATTGCCAATGAAATAGCACCCGGGGGAGTTGGAGAACCCCCGTTGCCACCGATAGCTCCTGCACTAGGCAATGCTATTTA
Source organism: Flavitalea sp. (assembly GCF_035489435.1). Lineage (NCBI taxonomy): Bacteria > Pseudomonadati > Bacteroidota > Chitinophagia > Chitinophagales > Chitinophagaceae > Flavitalea > Flavitalea sp. The sequence goes on along the minus strand of NZ_DATHKG010000160.1, from coordinate 6,580 downwards.
TAATTTATCGGGTAAGCGAATCAGGAAACTGCCCATTTCTTTGGATGATATTTAATTACCTGGATTCGTCAGATCTGTTGAATTCGACCCGGTACTCCTGGGGTGTGCGCCTGGTCTCCTTTTTAAAGGCTTCATACAATGATGACATGCTGGCAAAACCAACTTCCCTGGCAATAACTTCAATTTTATCATTTCCACTTTTCAATCTTTCCATGGCCTCCTGTACACGAAACTTATTTACAAATTCATTAAAACGAATTCCCTGTTCCTGGTAGATGGATTGCGAGATAAGGTACGCGGGGCATTTAATTTGTTGCGCTACCAGTGCAATTGTTAGCCCCCTGTTGTTGTATAATTTCTTTTCCGTAAACACCCTATCCAAATCATCGGTGATTTTTTTAGCACGATGTTTATCTACGTTTTTTGATTTTTTAATGACAGACTGAAAAAAATCAGAATCTTTCAAAATGAAATAGTTCAGGACATAGAGGATGCCGATTGCAAACGCAAGGCCAAGGGTATACACTTCAATACCGCTTATCAAAGCCTGTACAGTAAAACATAAAAGTATCAGGCCAATACTGAAAGCAAACACCCGGAAATGTTTTGGAATTTGCACTCCTTCTGATCTAAAAGTAATATATATGCTAACTGCAAAATAAATAGCAAGCTGGGCTATCCCAACATAATATACATAATCAGTAATGCCACTTAGAATTATAAATATAGCCGGTACAAAATGAGCCAGGTAAAGCAGGGTTGAATTTAGTTTTGTGTTAATTGAGTGACGACTATATAAGTAAAAAGCAGGACCGATCATCCATAGTCCCGCCGCGCCTGCGATGGCCCCCCAGGCAGGATATGACTGTGGTATAAATATGAAATAGGATTTCGCCAATCGCAGGGCCAGGCCAAACAAAACAATACCCAGGTAAAAAAAAGCCTGGAAATTAAACCGGTCTTTCAGGATCAGTGTGGTACCAAGAAAAATACTTTGCACTAAACTAAGTCCGCAAAAAACTACAAGAAAACTTTGCCATATACTCATCTGTGAGGATTTTCAATAATATAAGATAGTAAAGATTCTCCCATGCTGTAAAATAGAAAACTGACAGATCCCATTTTTAGACAAGGCTAGTGTAAAAATGTGGTTGGAAGAGGAGCGATTTTTAAGACTGGACTTTCCGCGATGACAGGCGATAAACAAGGCTTAACCGATTGCTCGTCCGGGTCGGATGAAACTTGTCAGAGATTTGCAAGTCGGTCTCCAGAGAAATTTCCATACTTGGAGTAGCGCAGCTTTTGATTATAATTTAGGATATCGCTCATAGTAGTTTGATACCTATTATAATCAAACCCATTATTTTTTTGGAGTAGGTGTAGTAGGATTTCCCTTCTCAAATGCTGGTCCAGTATAGTGTATTTTGTAATTTTTACCTATTATTTTGCAGCAAATGGAGTAAGGGCCTGTTTCCATATATCTATTGCAGTAGCCATTTCTTTTTCATCTAAAGAACAGTAACCTATGCGTATGAAGTTTTGTGGTTTAGAAATATTAGGTTGAAAAAAATAATTACGGCCATCACTGATCTTTAATCCCAACTTTCCTGCATTAAGGGCAACTGAGCTGGCACTTATATTCTTTCTGTAAGTTGCCCAGATGGCCAATCCACCATTCGGCTTCTCAAACATTAAATATCCTCCCAACTGCTCCCTAAGCAATCGGCAAGTATTTTCTAACCGCCCCTGATAAACCTTGTGCGACTTTTTGATGTGCCTGGAAATTTCACCAGTGCTCAAAAGTTCAGCAGTTGCTTCTTCCAGTAACTGTTCACCTTGCCGGTCTATTAATCTACGAATTGCAGCGGCTTCGCATATTACCGCTTCCGGGGCCACCATAAACCCGATTCGGATACCGGGTGCAATGCTTTTGCAAAAGGAACCTACATAAATAATATGTCCACCCGTATCCACACTTGCCAAAGGCAAAAGAGGGTTGCTGGTAAAGTGATAATCAAAATCATAATCATCTTCAAGCAATGCAAATCCGTATCTGGAAGCCAGGTTCATAAGTCGCATACGGCGCTCTGCACTCAGGGTAACAGTGGTAGGCCGGTGGTGATGCGGAATAATATAAATCATTTTGGGTACCTTCTTTTTACACAATTGCTCAATCCTGTCTACATCCATACCATCTTTATCTACCGGGATAAAAACCAGTTTAGCTCCTGCCAGCTTAAAGGTTTGGTTCGCATCCAGATAGCCTGGTTCCGGCACAAATACAGTGTCCCCGGGACGGATGAGTAGCTGAGTAGTTAAGTAGATGGCCATCTGCGTCCCTTTTGTTATCAGTATTTCTTTTTCACTGACCTGCATCCCCCTGGTACGGTTTAAAAATTTAGCAAGTTCGACTCTTAGACGATAGGACCCTTGCTCCGGGCCATACATGAGAAATTGATTTGTTAAGCGACCCTTCCCAAATCTTCTGTATTCCCGCACCAGCTGCTCAATAGGTGCAATTCTGGTATCAGGAAAACCGTCATCGATTTTATACAAAGGCGGCGGTGCTGCCACGGCATTGATCTCTATATTTGGATCTTTTATGGTAGCTCCATCAGAAGATCGTTTTATGATCAATGGATAACCGGGTTGTCGGCTTCGAATCAATTTTTTGCTATTTTGGTTAATTGCACGAACCGAAGTATCAGGCAGGTGACTGGAAACATAAACGCCACTTCTTTCCTTAGGTTCCACCCAGCCCTGCGCACTCAATTCCTCGTAGGTCGCCACCACCGTTTTACGATTGATTTGCAGACCTTGGGCTAGTTCACGTGAAGATGGAAGTGCCTGCCCTGGTTTCAGGATGCCACAACAAATTAACTGAATAATTTCCGATGCTAATTGCAGGTATAAAGGACTATGCCCGCCGTCTTTTTTAAATGAAATTTCAAGAAGTTTTTTAATCATAACTGGACCCCTGTATATTTTGAAATTGGCCCATTAAGGTAACCAAATTAAAAATTAATTTTATACCTGGATTAAAAAGTCATTGTACAACTTTAAATATAAAAATCATGCTGAAAACAATAGTGTACAGCGATATCACTTCATCATGTAGATGTTTGATGATGATCAAAAAGGGAGGTGTGTTATGAAGGCTATCGTTGTAACTGACCAGGCTGCAGGAACAGCCGGGATGAAACTGGTGGAGCGGCCCGAGCCGCAGGCAGCGCTGAACGACGTCGTCGTCCAGGTTCATGCCTCGGGATTCACCAAAGATGAGCTCACATGGCCCTCAACCTGGACCGATCGTCTCGGCCGTGACCGGACGCCGTCGATCCCCGGCCACGAGCTGGCCGGTGTGGTCAGCGCCCTCGGCTATGGAACGACGGGGCTGTCGGTGTGACAGCGGGTGTTCGGCCTCACGGACTGGACCCGCGACGGGACGCTGGCAGAGTATGTGGCCGTTGAGGCACGCAACCTTGCACCGCTGCCCGCCGATGTAGACTTCGCAGTTGGTGCGGCTCTTGTGATGCCGGGGCTAACCGCATGGCAGGGACTGTTTGACCACGGACGTCTCCGGGTAGGACAAACCGTTCTTGTACACGGCGCGGCCGGCGTAGTAGGTTCAATGGCGACCCAACTCGCGCGTGCAGCTGGTGCTTATGTCATCGGCACGGGGCGCGCGGCCGACCGTCAGATGGCGCTCGACTTCGGCGCGCAGGAGTTCGTCGATCTGGAGAACGAAACCCTGGAAGACGTCGGCGGAGTCGATCTGGTTTTCGATGTCTTCGGTGGCGATATCGCGAAGCAGTCCGCAGGCCTGATTCGCGCCGGAGGAACGCTGGTGACCATCGCCGGTCCGACCGAGGCGAGGCCAGCTGACGGCCTGACGGTCGACTTCGTTGTCGTGGCCGATCGCAACCAATTGAGTGAGGTCGTCCAGCGGCTGCGCGAGGGACGACTGCGGACAAACACCGGCAATACATCTATACTCGACGACGCCGTTGCGACTTTCAATTCGACCAGCCGGGTCAACGGAAAGACGATCATCCGCGTTCACCCTTAAAAGCCCGGACGTCGAGGGGTACTCCCCCCGTCGATCATCGTTGCCCTATCCTTTGAACGAGTTAAGAAACGATGGAATATGTACACTCAGTTTGGGATGGGCATACTCCATTTTTTTATTTACAGTAGTTACGGATTTGTTATATAATATAGAGTTGAGTTACGGTATCGGGAAATTCCCCTTTCATGGCGTCTGTAAAACATTTGAGCCTATGGGTACTTATGGCATTGTCAGGTAAATGACATTGGAATAAAATTATTGGACGATGAATGAACAATTGAAAATAGAATTGGTAAACCCTCAAACCAACGTGTTGGCCTTTAAACTGATTCAGCTTAATGATGATAAGTATTTTAAAAGCCTGACAAGCTATAACTGTTATAAAGTGATCTTGATCAGGAAAGGAAAAGGTCAATTAACCTTTGATACGGCGAAGTATGATTTCTCTGAAAATTGCTTAATTAGATTTCCAATTTATCAACCTTTTCAAATAGAGGCAGATGGTCCACTTGATGGAATATTAGTACAGTTCCATCCGGATTTTTTTTGGAACCATAAATACGAAATGGAATTAACAAGTAAGCAGGTACTATTTAAGAGTATCGGTGAAATTCCCTTAATAAAAATCAGTAAAGAGGAAATGGATCAACTCCTGTATCCGCTGGATCATCTTCTTTTAGAACTCAACAGTGACGGTTTAGGTCGTTATGATATAGCGATCTCCTGGGTGAAAATATTTATGATCTATGCCTCACGGATAAAGATGGAAAGAGGTGTGATATATTCGGAGACACTCTCTGAGGTTCACTACATTATCCGGGAGTTGATCAATGCAGTGGAAGAGCATTTTCAGCGCAAGCACCGACCGGCGGATTATGCAAAATTATTGAACATTACCGTCAAAACGCTGAATCGTATTGCGAAGCAACATCTGGAAAAGACTGTTGGAGACATGATTTCAGAACGCATAATAACACAAGCCAGGCATGAATTATATTTAAGTGACAAGCCAATAAAACAAATTGCCATTGAACTTGGATTTCATGACGTAGCTTATTTCAGCCGCTTCTTTAAGGTACGAACTACTGTATCCCCCGAGGTTTATCGTAAATCATTCAGGGAGGATACCGATTAAGTACAATAATATTTCACATCTAAGGATAACTGAAAAAGCAATAAGGTTTGGGTCTCTAAGATTGATTGGTAAATCTCACTAATCTGGACGGACTTTACAACAGATTGTCCTTTTTGTCCATTTGTAGGCCTTGCCATATACCTTAATTTTATCCTTCTAAATAACTTTTAATAGGATGTTATGAAAATAAAAAATGATCAAGACATTGATTATGGTTTTGTTGCAATTACAGGCCATAAAAATATGGAGTTTTTTTTACTTAAAGTAATCAGCTGTTTCTATTAATGTCTGAGAGTATATTCAATTTCTTTGAAGGTTATATCAGAACTCATAACCTATTTTCTGACGAGGAAATTGCGACTATTAGGTCCATGGCCATACCGAAGCGACTTAAAAAAAAGCAATACTTACTACGTCCGGGGAGCGTATGTAGATTTCACACCTTCGTATGTAGCGGCTGTCTTCGATCATATCGAATCGATGACAACGGTATTGAGCATATCTTTAGTCTTTCACCGGCTAATCATTGGGTAAGCGATCGTGTAAGTCTTGTAACCGAAACACCGTCAAATGAATTTATTGACGCTTTAGAAGATAGTGCGATCATTCAGCTTTCAGTAAATAATTTTAAAACTCTTTTGAAAGATGTACCTAATTTCGACACACTAAATACTAAAATCATTACTGATGAATGCAGTACAAGCCGTGACAGAATATATATGATGCTCAGCCGCCAGGCAGAAGAAAGGTACCGGCAATTTATTCAATGCTTTCCACAATTGCATCATCGTATTCCAATATTTATGATTGCTTCCTATCTGGGCGTAACAAGGGAAACACTAACCAGGATACGCAGTAGTATGATTTGCGTCTAATGTTTGTTGCGTATGTATATTGAAGCCAGCGTCGAAGTGACCGATTAAGTGCCTGCAGGTACTGCAGCATCGTCGGATAGATGCGTATCTATAACGATCTCACCTTGTAACAATTTAGCAACCGGGCAATTTTTTGCTACCCAGAGCAGCCTTTCCTTTTGCTCATCCGTCACCGGCTGGCCAAACGAAACTGTTCTGAAGATCGAGGTCTTGAAAGGTTCAATCTCTTGCAACATGTTTACCGAACAATGTATGTCCTTAATATCCCATCCTTTTCTATTGATATACATACGTAAAGTGGTCAACGTACACCCGACCAATCCCGACAGTACAGCTGTAAACGGATCCGGGCCGATATCTTGTGATTGGCAATTAACAATACACAGAAATCGGCAACTACGCGTACACAGTTTCGGAAAATAGCAATACTCAATTTCGGCAAACAGCAGTGCACAACTTCGGCAAATAACAATGCACAGTTTCGGAAAATAGTGGTGCACA
>NZ_DATHKG010000159.1:0-6856 GCF_035489435.1 Flavitalea sp. | reverse complement strand
TATTAGCGCCAGGGACTGTAGTGTTTCCACCGTTGATATCTGTTGGCTGTTGCCTGGTAATATAACCGGATGGCAGGAACTGCGAAGTGATACTTGTGTTGTCACCATAGTTATAGGTGTAACCATACTTCAGATTTGCTGTATCTGCAGCCGGTATACTACTACCACCACCCATTATCGCAAGACCAAACGAACAATTCACCAGCAGGTTATTATAAGAAATTCCACGGCCTCCATTTTCAAAATCAAGTGAACCTCCCTCACCTACTTTCGCCTGGCGGTAGCCTGAACTGATCACTGTATTATTATACATATTCATATTGCTCTGTGGAGAAAGACCGCCTGCATTCGCTGCCTTGAAAGCATTTCCGGTTCCACCTACTACCAGGTTATAAGCAATATCGCCTATACCACCGCTCTTTACGTTCACACATTCTCCAGCCTGGAAACCGACTTTTTCAAAAGTATTTCTCATGATTTCGAACTTGCCTCCCGCTACACGCACCATGTCATCGAAAGAGCCATATAACCAGCTATCTTCCAGCACAAAACTGGCTTTAGGGTTTTGCATATATATACCATATCGCGCCTTGTTTGGACGAACAGGATCTGTAGAAGGTGCAAGACCCCCGAGATATTCAAGTCTTGTCCATTTGATGATAACATCACCTGAATTAATACCTGCCTGTATTCCACCCCAATAACCCTTAAAAGCAGGATCCGTATTCGGACTCTGGGGATCTTTTGCCAGATCGGAACGTAGAGCCGGTTCCATGACTGTAAAGAGATTGGGTTTGTCTTTTGTTCCCAGGCAGAATAAAGTTCCGTTAACAACCAGGCCAGGTGCATGATCCTGTGTTCCGATTGCAGCGGGACCGCTGTTGGGGCCGATAAAAAATACCGTAACGCCACTTTGTATTACAAGGGTATCCCCTGCATTCACTACCGCATCACGATATGCGCTGTAGAGATAGTATATACCACCTGCTTTAAGTGTGCCTTTGATGGCTCTTCCATTTGAACCATTTTTAGTGTTAAGAGTATCACCGCTATTGATAATACTTCCCTGCTCAAATTCCTGCTGTGAAACCTGCACATCCATTCCGGATTTATTACATGCAGATAGAATAACAATTGCCAGGTAGCATAAAAATAAAATCTTGTTTCTCATGTTGTAAAATTATCTTCAGATAGTTTGAAAACGGCGCTTATTGTATTAAGAGATAATTAACAATTTTACTTTTTGGGATAAGGAGAATCATATCCCTTAACGGAATGCCATAGTATGCGGCTAAATATTTTCCCGTCGGCCAAATCAACATCATCCAATGGTACTTTCATGGATTCTTTGGCCCAGTATTTTTGCTTACCCTTAATCGTAGCTATTTTAGGATTCATCTCATTCAAAGGAATCTGATTTGCCAAAGCAGCGTAGGGAGTAAAGTCTGGTTTATCACGTCTATCAGGCCATTCTGCACAATTATTTTCTTTCAAAATTATTGCATTCGGGCGTGGGATATGTTAAGTGTTCATTACGAAATATTTAAGAATTGAATAAGTAGGTGTTTATATGTTCCACAAAAAAAAGTCCATGCAACCCGCAAAGATTACATGGACAACAAATCATTACTCTACTATTTCCAGCCACCTCCAAGATCCCTGTATATGTTGACTACTGCATTCAACTGTTGTTTTTTAGTTTCTACTAATTCCAATTTCGCTTCAAGCGCATCACGCTGGGTCATTAAAACTTCGAGATAATCGGCCCGCGCAAACTGGAATAAGTTGTTGGCTATTTCAATTGATTGTGTTAAAGAAGATACTTGTTTTGATTTAAAATCATAACTCTTTGCAAGGTTGCTGATACCGGCAAGCTGTGTTGAAACCTCAAGATAGGCATTAATGATAGTGCGCTCATAATTATACATAGCCTGCAACTGCCTGGCATTGGCTGAGTAAAATTCGGCTTTAATGGCATTACGATTTATCAATGGCCCGGCAAGATCACCTACCAGCGAATAAAGCAGCGATCCGGGTAATTTTACAAGATAAGACGGATTAAAAGCCTGGAACCCTATCGCTGCCGAGATTCCAAAGGATGGATAAAATTCAGCCCGGGCAACTTTGAGATCGAGTTTAGCTGCTGTTAATTCAAGTTCCGCCCGCTTGATGTCAGGTCTGTTCGCAAGTAATTGCGAAGGAATCCCTGCGTTCACCACAGCAGGAACCATCTGGATAAAATTGGATGTATCCCTCGGTATCGGTTGAGGATATCTTCCCAATAGCAGGTTGATGCGGTTTTCAGTTTCCTTTATTTGTTGATGGATGTTGAATTGCAGGCTTTCAGATTTATAAACCTCGGCCTGGAATTTCTGAACAGCAAGTTCAGTGGCGCGACTCGCATCCTTCTGAATTTGTACAACCGAAAGTGCATTTTTCTGCAGGTTAATGTTTTGACCTACGATAGCAAGTTGGTTATCCAGTGCCACCAATTCATAATAAGAATTGGCAACCTCGGCAACGAGGTCAGTCATTACAAAATTTTTGCCTTCAACGGTTGATAAATAGCGCGTCACCGCGGCTTTTTTCGCATTACGCAACTTCTTCCAGATGTCAACCTCCCAGTTCGCATAGGCAGCAACAGTATAATCCATCAATGGATCCGGCACTTCTTTACCGGGATAAATTTCAGTAGATGCATCACCTGCGCCCTGGCTCGTATACCTGCCAACTTTCTCAACACCAATACCACCGCGTAATCCAACTGTTGGCAAAATGGCGCCTTTACGTAATCTTATTTCATTCCTCGCAATATCTAATTCCTGTAAAGTGATGTTTAATTCCTGGTTGTTTTTTATGGCAGTGTCAATCAGATCAACCAGGGTTTTATCTTTGAAGAAACTGCGCCAGTCAATGGATGCTGCGCTGCCAGTATCGCCAATCGCTGTGTTGCTGAACCCGCTATCGTATGCCTTAGGCTCTGGCCTTCTTTCTGCCGGCTGCACAATCGCCGGCACTTTGCAACTGACCAGCTCAAGAGCAACCATAAAGCATACTCCGATTGCTGTCAGATATCTGTTTGTTCTTAACTTAATCATTATGATCGATTTCTTCTGTTAATGGATTTTCTTCTTCGTCCTGGATCAATATTCTTTTTTCCGCAAGCCGGCCGAAGATATAATACAATCCAGGTATGATGAGTACGCCGAACACTGTTCCGAAAAGCATGCCCCCGGCGGCGCAAGTACCAATCGTCCTGTTACCAATCCTTCCGGGACCTGAAGCAAACACTAACGGTATCAACCCGGCGATAAATGCAAAGGATGTCATCAGGATCGGGCGGAACCTTACAACGGAACCCTCGATTGCTGCCTCGAGTACTGAGGACCCGGCCTTGTGTTTCTGTACGCCAAACTCAACAATCAGCACAGCATTTTTGCCTAACAATCCAATCAGCATGATCATGGCCACCTGAGCATAGATATTATTTTCCAACCCAAACAGTTTGAGAAAAAGAAAGGCACCAAAAACCCCTGCTACCAATGAAAGTATGACTGCCAGTGGAAGGATAAAACTTTCATATTGTGCAGCCAGGATCAGGTAAACAAAGGCGAGACAGATGATAAAAATATAAACCGCCTGGTTGCCACGCGCAACCTCGTCTTTCGAGATACCTGCCCAGTCGATCGCAAATCCTCTTGGCAAAGTTTTTTGTGCAACTTCATTGATCAGATTTATTGCTTCACCGCTACTATAGCCCGGAGCAGCTGAGCCACTGATTTCCGAAGCGTTATACATATTATGCCTTGTTATTTCAGACAGACCATAAACCTTTTCCATTTTCATAAAATCCGAAAACGGCACCATCTCATCCCTGCTGTTTTTTACATAGAGCTTCAGGATATCACCAGGCAAAGCCCTGTATTCAGGAGAAGCCTGAACGATCACTTTATACTGCCTGTCGTATTTGATGAAACTGATTTCGTAGTTGCTACCTAATAACGTGGAAAGCGTATTCATTGCATTTTCAATGGAAATACCTTTTTGCTGTGCAAGGTCATTATCAACCTTTAACATGTATTGCGGGAAACTGGCGCTGTAAAAACTGAATACGGAAGACAGCTTAGGACTTTTGTTGAGTTCCTTCACAAAATCATTATTAACCGTTTCCATTTTTTTGTAATTGCCTGAACCCGCTTTATCCAGCAATCGTAATTCGAAACCACCTGCTGCGCCATAACCCGGAACGGCCGGTGGCGGAAAAAATTCTATAGTGGCCCCGGTTATATTTTTGGTTTTCTCTTCAAGCTCTGTAATTACCTCCTGCACATTATGCTTGCGATCGTCCCAGCTTTTTAAATTCACAAGACAGGTACCTGCATTTGCACCTGTTCCCTCAGTGAGTATTTCATAACCAGCCAGTGCAGAAACTGATTGTACATCTTCTATACCTTCAGCTATCTTTTGTAATTTTTCCGCAACCTGGTTAGTTCTCTCAAGTGATGAACCGGGTGGAGTCTGGATCACTGCGTAGAACATTCCCTGGTCCTCGTTTGGTATAAAACCCGAGGGCACACTGTTATTCAGAAAATAAATCCCAACACAAAAACCGATCAGCATCATAAAGGTCAGCACACGCTTGTTTACAATCTTAACCAGCACACTGCGGTATCTGCCCGTAAGATTATTAAACCAGTTGTTGAAACCATCCAGCATCTTGTTTAGCAAAAATTTCTTTTTAGCCTTGCCATGATTATTTTTTAACATCATGGCACATAAAGCAGGTGTGAGCGTAAGGGCCACTAAGCCGGAGAGAATAATCGAAGTGGCCATAGTAATTGAAAACTGGCGATAGAAAATACCAACGGGCCCGGACATAAATGCCACTGGTATAAACACGGCGGCCATAACAAAAGTGATAGCGACAATTGCACCGCTGATCTCGTGCATGGCTAGTTTTGTTGCCGCACGTGGAGACATGTTTTTTGTTTCCATATTTGCATGCACAGCTTCAATCACCACGATCGCGTTGTCTACCACAATACCAATAGCCAGTACCAGTGCAAACAAAGTAATCAGGTTTAAGGTGATGCCGAAATATTGCATAAACACGAATGTGCCGATCAGGGATACGGGCACTGCTATGGCAGGAATAAGGGTCGAACGCCAGTCACCAAGAAACAGGAATACAACAAGTCCCACGAGGATAAAGGCTTCCACCAGGGTATGAACAACTTTTTCAATAGAGGCATCAAGGAATTTGGATACATCATAACTGATCTCATAATCCATGCCTTTTGGAAAAGAGTTGGCCTTGATCTCGGCCATTTTAGCCTTTACGTTTTTTATTACATCGCTTGCATTGGATCCGTACGATTGCTTCAATACAATAGCTGCAGAAGGTTTTCCATTCAGGTTTGAATAGATGTCATACATCGAGCTCCCAAACTCGATATTCGCCACATCTTTCAGGCGAAGTATTTCGCCATTTAAGCTAGATCTTAAAACAACATTTTCGTATTGCTCTTTGGTTGTAAACCTTCCGGAGTATTTGAGTACATACTCAAATGATTGAGATCTTTTACCAGAGCTTTCACCAGTTTTACCAGGTGACGCTTCGAGGCTCTGCTGGCTAAGCGCTTCCATCACTTCTTCTGCAGATATCTTGTAAGCCAGCATCCTGTCAGGTTTCAGCCAGATGCGCATAGCATATTCACGGTTACCGACAATATCGGCAACACCTACTCCATCCACTCGTTTTAATTCAGACAAAACATTGATATCTGCAAAATTGAAAAGGAATTTCTGATCGGTGGCTGTGTCCGTACTGTAAAGGTTGATGTAAAGAAGCATATTTGATTCCTCCCGGGTGATCTTCACTCCTTCGCGTACAACAAGCGGGGGCAATTTATTCACTACAGAAGCCACCCGGTTCTGCACATTGAGCGAAGCCTGGTTGGGATCGGTTCCGAGGTTAAACACAACCTGTATGGTTGCCTCGCCATCGTTACCAGCATCAGAAGCCATGTATTTCATTCCAGGAACACCATTGATAGCTCTTTCAAGAGGGATGATAACTGACTTGATCATTAATTCGCCGTTCGCCCCGGGATAAGCTGCGGTAACATTTACTTTTGGCGGCGATATGGAAGGAAATTGCGTAACCGGTAATGAAGTCATAGCCAGCACACCCAGGAAAACAATTATCAGTGAGATAACAATCGACAGTACCGGCCGCTGTATAAATTTATTAAACATTGATCTATCTTATTTTGGTTGAACTATTCGGCTTTTAACCGCAGATGCGAAATCACCTCACCAGGATTCTCAAATACATAAGAGATTTTCTCATCGTCTTTTACTTTTTGCACACCATCAAGTAAGAATTTATCGCTTTGGGATAATCCACTTTTGATCACGTACAGATCTGGCAGTTCACCACTGATAGCAATCTCCCTTGATCTTACTATATTGTCTTTGCCTATTACAAAAACATATTTCTTATCCTGGATTTCGTAAGTAGCTTTCTGCGGTATGATCAATGCATTTCTTAACGGCATGGTGATAAGCACTTTTCCTGTTTCACCGTGTTTCAGGAGCTGGTCTGCGTTTGGAAACTTTGCCCTGAACGCTATATTGCCTGTTTCAGCATTGAATTCGCTTTCAATAGTTTCAACTATACCAGAAGTTTTTAATACCTGGTTATTCGCCAATAGCAGGTTGACCCGGGAGCTGCCCCGGTTTTTTGTATTGGTCTGATAATCGAGGTATTCAGGTTCTGAAACATTAAAATACGCATATACCTGGCTGTTATCTGAAAGGGTGGTAAGTAACTCACCCTCATCAATAAGGCTAC
>NZ_DATHKG010000158.1:0-89851 GCF_035489435.1 Flavitalea sp. | reverse complement strand
ATTTGCCTTGCAACCTGTTGCCAATCAGTACGACCTCTCTGTAAACATTATACCATTAACACCGGTAAGACCAGGCATGGTTACCCGTTACCGGCTTGAATACAGGAATACCGGTACGATGGTAGCAACCAATGCGAAACTTAAATTTATAAAAAGCGGAAAAACAATAATAACCGGTGCGACACCTGCTTATGCCGGTATCTCAGGTGACACATTAACCTGGAACCTTAACACGCTAAACCCTGCTGCATTTGGTGCTATTGAAATTCAGAGCCTGGTTGCAGTGCCCCCAATTGCAAATTTTGCAGATTCAATGTATTCGAAAGTTATCATCACGCAGTCCGACACAGACGTGCGACCATTTAACGATACTGTCAAACTGAGGCAACTGATTACCGGGTCATACGATCCTAACGATAAGATAGAAACTCATGGTGGCTATATGAGCCGGGCACAGGTGAATAATGGCGAATACCTCAATTACATAATACGCTTTCAGAATACCGGCAATGACACAGCATTTAAAGTATTGATCAGAGATACCCTTGAAAACAATCTTGATGCAGCATCATTGCAGATGATCGGGTCGAGCCACGATTATACACTTCAAATTACAGACAACAACAAACTGGAGTGGAACTTTGAAAACATCTTACTGGCCGATAGCAATACAAATGAAAAGGCGAGCCATGGTTACCTGGTGTTCAGGATTAAACCGCAGGCTTTTGTTACCAATGGAACTGTGATCAGTAACAGGAGCGATATATATTTTGATCTTAACCTGCCTGTCCGCACCAAAACGGTTCAGACCCTGATCAGGGATCTTCCTCAGGCGCCGCCAAAACCATCATTAGCTATTGATTCGGCATATTGTGGAGCAATTGTGCAGCAAAAAATTAAAGTGAATAATCCAGGCAATTATTTCAAAGCAAAAGTGATTGTTGGAACGGCTTCATTACCTGTCAGCCCTGATAGTGTCTTTAACATCAGTCCGAAATTAATACCGCCCGGAAGCTATACGGTATTGGTTCAATACATCAATGAAAGTGGCGAAAGCTGGCTCATTGTGCCGGTTAAGATTACGAGCCCGGTGACACCTGAAGTTGGCTTAACTTCGGGAACTACAACCATCAGTAGTCTCTCTGAAGTTGCTATGCTCACTGCAACAAACAAAAAGTCCGGTGGTCCGGCTCCACGTTACACCTTTGCAACAGACAGGAACTTCACAAATATTCTGCAGGCTGAAAGTGCATCAGCTACATATGTTCTTACTGCCGACAAACTTGTTAATGGCAGCAACTGGATCTATGTCAGGATGAAAACCAGTGAAGCTTGTTACACGGCAGTTAATGCTATAGATAGTATTAAGATAACGAAGAGCCTGATGACCACAAGTGTGACTGATGTGGATAATCCGGGTGTCACAATAGCTGGTTATCCGAATCCGTTTATCAGTGACTTTACCTTAAAAGGTTTACTTGCAAGCAAAACTTATAGTGTGATCATCTATGATGCGAGAGGAGTGGTGATAAATTCTTATAAGTTCAGCAACAAAACGATTCATACGCTTAATACTTCGCAACTTGGTACCGGTACTTACTGGATCAGTATCAGGGACGCTAAGAAAAACAAGCTGATAGGTACACTGAAGGCAGTTCGCAGTTAAGTCGAATAGAAAAACAAGCTTATAGGTACACTAAAGGCAGTGTGCAGTTAAGTCGAATAATTGAACATTAAAATCCGGAACCCATTACCCGCTACTTGGAGTAAGCGGTTAATGGGTTCCGGATTTGCTTAATACCCATAAGTCATTGCTGTAAATAAAATCTGGCTGATCATGTGTGCCACCATATTTACCCCACGGCCATTTACACGATTAAAATGTTTTTCCTGATGAAATACAGTTGTTCACCATTGGTTTGAAGTATCTGGGCGTATAATAGCAGTCCCGCAGTCCCTTGAGCTATTTCAAATTCGTCTTAATGGGGTTTTGTAATAAAGCCAGGCACTGTTACTTCTTCGCACCAAAATATTTGACCGATATACCGGTCAAAGCCGCCTAAGTTTGACCGGTATATCGGTCAATTTTCAAATCGCTCCAAAAAGACATGTAATTATAGGATTCGCCCAAAAATAGATATGTAATAATAGGCTGCAAGCGATATGGTGGTAATGCAAGCTATATGGTGGTAAGCAAGGTATTCGTTATCATTTCTGTCCATCTTATCATTTCTGCGCACCCAAAAACTCTCCTTTATTAAAAATCATCACCTGGTTGTATTGGCCTTTGCCAGGCCCTGAAAATTCTATCCTTGCCGAACCTGAGCGAAAAACATTTGGGTTCAGGGCTTCAAGCCTCATTTCTTTATTGCCGGGAATGCTCAGAACGAGATCATCTTTGTCGAGGGCGATAGAAATCTTTTCTTTATCTGATGATCCAAACCGGTAGGTTCCGGTATAGGCAGTCTTCAGGCTATCCGGCAGTCGCAATACAGGTGCATCCATTATGGATTTTGAGAACGGCTGATCATATAATATGTTAACGATATTCCTGACCATCCCACCTACCGCACTATTGTTTGCGTTACTGAGGGCAATGATACAAGTGTTGTCACCAGGGAAGCGGTTTATATTCGATTTATAACCCTGAATATTTCCATCGTGCGACACTCTTTGTTTTCCATATAAAGAGTCCGTGAACCAGCCAAAACCATAATTACCTTTGTCCCGATGATACATAGCAATTAATGATAGTTTATTTAAAAACTTACCTGATTGCAGCGCTTCGTGCCATTTAGACAAATCACCGGTTGTACTATAAATCGCACCGGTTGCGTAGGAAATTGATGGATGAACAGCAGGAGTAAGGCGTTGAAAGTTCTTAAAATACATCCCATAACCCCTGGCAAGTTTAGCTGTATCTTTTGGAGGACCAAAACTTGTATGGTTCATTTCAAGAGGTTTGAATATATATTTTACCAATGCTTCACTATATGGCATCCCTGTTATTTTTTCAATCACATAACCTAATAAAGTATAACCGCTGTTACTATACATGAACTTCGTGCCGGGTTCGAAATTGAGTGGTTTATCCCTGAACCAACCGATCATAACTTCCAGTGTAGCCTCCTTTGTTTGATCAGAATTGCGAAATCCCTGGTCCTGTACATAATCGGGAAGGCCGGAACTATGAGTTAATAAATGCCTGATCGTTATTTTATCGGCATTGGGAAATCCAGGATAATATTTCGACAAATTGTCTTCAACAGAAACCTTTCCCGATTCCTGTAATTTCATGATCAGTGCCGAAGTAAAGGTTTTAGTTATAGAAGCAATATTATAAATAGTCTCCTCACCGTTATGGATCTTGTTCATGACATCACTGTAACCATAACCCTTGTGCATTAACAGCTTTCCATCTTTTATCACGAAAACGGTGCCCGTAAACTCCCGGTTTTCAAAACCGGCATTAACAAGACTATCAATCCTGTCGGATTTTTTTTTATCAAACTTTTTTTGAGCAGACTTTTTTTGAGCGGTTGCAGTTAAGTGAACTACTATTACAACCAGCGATATCAATATCATTTTTTTCATATAAAATATTTAGACTACAAAGTGACCGCAGGAAATGGCGCAAAAAAAACTTAACCGATAGAGTGTTCAACCTTTTCTACCGGTATGGGTATCTGGCCGATCAGTTTAATCCGGAGATTGTATATTTTGCATCATTGGCTGTTTTGTCGTCTTTATAGAATTTAAACAGCCGTTTATCGGTTAGATTATGTGGCTGGTGCAAAAAATCGCAATTTGAAGCCATGAACATCGAAAAAATATTGCATACTGTTTATACGAGGAAACCAGTAAGGCCTGCATTACACTTACTATTCTGGGCGGGACTGATATTTATACAACAATACCTGGTCAGTATCTCATTTAACAACTTCCACGGATGGCCTCAAAGCAGGGTATTTGCAAATATTGTCACCGGCACTGTTTGTAATGCTATATTTTATTATCCTTTTGTTTACTGGGTAATTCCCCGGTATCTATACCGGAAAAGATTCGCGGCAGCTGTCACAGGAACCTTTGTTTTGCTCATCATTTATGCGCTGGCCGATATTGTAAGGGAGGAATTGATAATAAAAACCTGCTCAGCCTGCATGGCCGCCCTAGAAAGGGACAATTCCGGATATGCGCCTTTTCTTGGAAAACAAGTTACCGGCAGGTTAATGTTGAAGGTGCTGAGCCTTGGCAGTCTCATTGGTTTAATCTTTAACATCGCGTTACCATTAAGTATTAAATATGCGATCATGTTTCTCCGGCAACAGATTTTATCTTTAAAACTTAGTCAGGAAAATTTACAGCTTGAATTCGATTTTCTAAGATCACAGGTAAACCCGCATTTTCTTTTCAATACGATGAATAATATTTACGGACTGATCATGAACGATGAAAAGAAAAAATCACTTGAAACTGTTGCTGGTCTCACCCAGTTTCTGCGTTACTCCTTATATGAAAGTAATAGCGATAAATTGCCTGTGGAAAAAGAGGTTCAACTGATGAAAAATTATATAGATCTTGAATCTATACGCCTGAATCATATAAATGTGAATTTTAATTATGAAAGTGACGGATCGATAAAGAATATCGCTCCTCTTTTATTGATCCCGGTTATAGAGAATGCTTTTAAACACACGGAAGATGCAGAAAATGCCAATATCAATTTTGATTTTATAATCAAAAAGAATCATATAATTTTCAGCGCAGATAATTCAAACACTGGTTTAAATAATAATCAGGAAATAGGTAATAATCAGGAAAAGGGTGGGATAGGCCTGGCTAACCTGCAAAAGCGTTTAAATCTTTATTATAAAGACAGGTTTTACTATAAAGTTAGCACGACAGGGGAACAATATGCAGTTTCAATCAATATAGAATCACATGAATGAGATCAGATGTATGATAGTGGATGACGAACCACTGGCACGTGATATTCTTAAAAATCATATTGCTGCGACACCAGGCCTGGTTCTTATGAAAACCTGTATAAATGCTTCTGAGGCATATGAAGGCATTCATCAACATACGATTGATTTAATCTTCCTTGATATCCAGATGCCCGTAATTACCGGTACTGAATTTTTGCGATCACTTAGAAAACCACCACTGGTAATATTTACAACTGCGTACCACAACTATGCAGTTGAAGGCTTCGAGCTGAATTCTGTTGATTATTTACTAAAGCCCATCACTTACGATCGTTTTTACCAGGCCATTGAAAAAGTCAAAGAAAGGAGGAGAGCTAATATCGCTGTAACGCCAACACCTATGGTGGATTATATTTTCATCAAACAGGACTCGAGATTAACTAAAGTTCTATTCAATAATATCCGGTATATTGAAGCTGAAAAAGATTTCAGCAGCGTTTACCTGCACGATAAAAAGATATTGGCAGGATTGCATCTTAAGCTTTTTGAATCGCTGCTACCAGAAAACCTTTTTGTCCGCGTTCACCGCTCTTTCATCATAAATTTAAGCAAGGTTAATTCAATAAATGGTAACATGGTTGAACTCGAAAAAACTGAAATTCCGATAGGTGCCAATTATAAAGAAAACCTGCTTAAGAAACTTGGAATCGGGCTATAAATCCAATTAGCTCCATACGCCGGATGATTGAATTCAGTATCTTCCGTGGATTAAAAGTTTTTACATGCACAAATTACGATCCCTGTTTGCTTTCGTTTTTATTATGATGATCATTTCATGTGATAACCATGAACAGCATGGGCTTACAGATGAAGGGTTAACAAATTTTCGTGCTGATACGCTAAAAAAATATATCGCTGTGCTTTCTTCAGACTCCTTTTTGGGTCGCATGCCTTTTACGGAAGGTGAAACACGAACAATAAATTACCTGGAAAAGGAATTTGCGTCACTTGGTCTTGAACCCGGGAATGGCAAAAGTTACCTGCAGGATGTGCCAATGGTAAATATCCTCGCAACGGCGGCACCGTTTATGAAAGTTCAGGATCCACGCGGAAGTTTTAACCTGAAGGCATATGATGATTATGTGATCTGGACCGATAAAACCGATTCGACGATTTCATTAACCGAAACAGAATTGGTTTTTGCAGGATTTGGTGTAGTTGCACCCGAGTATCAATGGAATGACTATGAGGGCCTGGATGTAAAAGGCAAGGTAGTGATGGTAATGGTCAACGATCCTGGTTTCTGGATTGGTGATACTTCCTTATTCAAAGGGGCGGAAATGACCTATTATGGCCGGTGGACTTATAAATTTGAAGAAGCTGCCCGACAGGGTGCAAAAGGCTGTTTGATAGTTCATAACACAGCTGCCGCCAGTTACCCTTTTATAGTTCAGCAGAACGGCTTCAACAGCCCCAGACTGCAACTCGATAACCGCGGTAAAGATGTAAAAAACTGTGATGTTATCGGTTGGATCAATGAACAATCGGCCAACCGGCTTTTCGAAGCGGCGGGTATGGACAGTACAATGCTGACCCGCGCCAATAAACGCGGATTTAAGGCAGTGCCCTTGAATCTCAAGCTTAGTACTACAATGAAAGTACAGGCCACTTATAATATGAGTCATAATGTGGTTGCTAAAATACCCGGTACAAAAAGGCCGGATGAGGTCATTATTTATAGTGCACACTGGGATCATTTTGGTATTGCAAAACCTGATGAAAGCGGGGACTCTATATATAATGGCGCACTTGACAACGCAACCGGTACCGCCGGTTTACTAGAGCTGGCCAGGGTTTTTCAAAGCCTGAAAGTTAAGCCGGAGCGAACCATTGTATTTTTGTCGGTAACTTCCGAGGAACAGGGTCTATGGGGTTCAGCATATTATTCCCAAAATCCTGTTTTCCCATTGACAAAAACGGTTGCCAATATTAATATGGACGGTCTGAATCCATATGATTCCTCGAAAGATATAATCATAATAGGCAAAGGCCAATCCGAGCTTGAAGACTATCTTAAAGCAGCTACTGAAAAACAAGGCAGGGTGCTTGCGTTTGAAACACATCCTGAAGCTGGTTATTATTATCGCTCTGATCATTTTAATTTTGCCAAGGTAGGAGTACCGGCACTTTACACAAAACGTGGAGTAGACATCATTGGCAAAGGCGCTGAATATGGTGAAAGGCTGGAAGCTGAATACCGGGATAAACATTATCATCGTCCATCTGATGAATTTGATCCATCCACCTGGACAATGATTGGTGGTATCGAAGATTTGAAGTTAATGTTTATGGTTGGCAAACGCCTGGCATTCGAAACAAGGATGGTGGAATGGAAAAAATCTTCTGAATTCAAACAGATAAGAGATAAGTCTATTTCAGGTAAATAATACTGAGCTTTTGAAACTGTGCTTCTGATATTGTACTTCTGATACTGAGCTGCTAATACTGAGCTTCTGATACTGAGCTTCTGATATTGAACTTCTGATACTGAACTTCTGATACTGAGTTCCTGATACTGAGCTTCCCACTACTTTGTGTTAATTGCACACTTTGCAAGTGGTCTACGCAATAAATACCCACTTACATGGCGCCTGATGGCACGATTCTTTTACTTAAGTATAATTGTTGTTCGTGTGTTCTATATTGTTGTCGTGTGTTCTATTTAGTTAGAGTTGGCTTAGTTTCTCCCCACAAAATAAATAAGTTGATCCCCCTTCAAAATCCAATGTCTGAAGACAAGATTTTTCTAGGTAATCCAATGTCCAGAGACAAGATTATTAGGGTAATATTCTGTTCTTAATGCAAAGCAATATCCTGTGTTTGATAAAACAGAAGCATATTCAAATTGAATCCTAAAACATCATCATTAAAATCTTAAAACATCAACATTTAAAATTTATGACAATGAAAATTTCAAAATTAGTAGCTGCGACATTTATTGTTTGTTTTGGATTTACAGCTTGTAATTCCATCGATAGCGAGATTGAACGCGATCTTAGTAGCCTGGACGCTTATCTTGATTCTGTTAAAAGTATAAAACCTGTTTATTCAGAAGAAAGATGGGCAGAAATCAAAACTGAATATAACCGTACTATCGACAAAGTGCAGGTAGCTGGTAAAGAGCTTTCCAATGACGCCAATAAAAAGCTGGAAGAAGTAAAAGCTGAATACAACAAATTAAAAGATGAATTCGAAGTTCATATCGCAGATAAAAAGAAGGAAGCTGAAGCAAATGATTATAAAGCAAACCTTCGCAAATCATTGTTTGGTGAAGAACAGGTTGGAACGGATATGCAATTTACCTGGGTTACCGGTAAGAATGCCCTGCCCGTTTATGATCGCTTCGTAAACACCGTTAAGGAAAACCGGGATAAATATAGCCGGGAAGACTGGGATGAAATCAAAACACTTTATGAAGCGCTTGATACCAGGAAAAATGAAATCGAAAAAGACCTTCCTTCTTCAGACAACCTGAAAATAGCTAAGCTGAAAGTACAGTTTTCAGGTCTTAAAGCTGTCAGACGTCCAGCCTCAAAAATTGGTGAAAACGAAAAAGCTAAAGATGATAAAAGTTAATAAATGATAATCTTAAAAGGCATAAGTCCTTTCTATAATATATAGTAACCTTCTCTTTTTAACCCCCGGGTAAAATCAAATAGCTATCGTTTCCTTGAAATGGTAGCTTTTTTTTGCTTTTTTTTCAACAGATAAAACATTTACCTTCCAAGGCAATTTATCTCATTGAAATAATTCCAGGTTGGTGTCTTACATGCGTTATTCTTATTTTTTTAAAATATTCGTTTTCCTGTTCTCCGCGGTATTTATAATCTCTGCACAGGTCAGGGCTCAAAAAAAGAACTCAGGTTTCAGGTATCATATCCGCAAAACCACCAGTCCGGTTGTTATTGATGGAAAAATGCAGGAGCTCGCCTGGGATCTTGCCGACTCTACTTCAGAGTTCTACATGTCACTTCCAATGGATACCAGCCTGGCGAATGTACGTACCCAGGTAAGGATGACCTATGACGATAAAAATATCTATATCATCGTCCATTGTTATAATAAACTTGCCGGCCCATATATGGTCGAATCGCTAAAGCGCGACTTCAGTTTTGTAAAAAACGACAATTTCATATTTTTTATGGACCCTTTTGATGCCCGCACCGATGGATTCAGTTTTGGCGCCAATGCAGCTGGCGCCCAATGGGATGGGAGTATGTATGAAGGCGGGAAGGTTGATTTAAACTGGGATACTAAATGGATATCAGCAATTTCGCAGGATGATATCAAATGGGTTTGGGAAGCAGCCATTCCATTTAAAAGCATCCGCTATAAAAAAGGCATTAATGAATGGGGAATAAATTTTAGTCGAAATGATCTGAAAACAACAGAAAAATCTGCCTGGGCACCAGTTCCACGTCAATTTCCAACAGCAGCCCTCGCCTATACCGGTACCCTGGTCTGGGACACTGCGCCCCCGGCAGCGGGTACCAATGTTTCAATCATTCCTTATGTATTGGGCGCTGTGGCCACCGATCATATTAATAACAAACCCACGGATTATCGATACGATATTGGTGGAGACGCAAAAATCGCAGTAACCTCATCACTGAACCTTGACCTTACCGTAAATCCTGATTTTTCACAGGTCGATGTTGATCAGCAGGTCATCAACCTAAACCGATTTGAGTTATTTTTTCCTGAGAAAAGACAATTTTTTCTTGAGAATGGTGATTTGTTTAACAACTTTGGATACCAGGATATCAGGCCTTTTTTCTCCCGTCGTATTGGACTAAATGCACCTATACAGTTTGGCGCAAGGCTTACCGGAAAGATCAACAAACAATGGCGGGTAGGTATAATGGATCTTCAAACGGGGCACTCAAATACCAATGATGCAGCTGCACAGAATTTTGGCGTGGTTACCTTGCAACGTCGTGTTTTCTCAAGATCCAATATTGGTTTCATCTTTATTAATAAGCAGGCCACTGAAACCTGGAAGTCAACCAGTCCTTCAGCTAATTATAACCGTACTGCAGGGCTTGAATATAATCTCGCTTCGTCAAATAATTTATGGACTGGTAAGTTACTTGCTTTAAAATCATTTACACCGGATGTGAAATCCACGGACCAGGTAGTTGCCGGGCATCTGCAGTATCTGAGTAAATACTGGACGATCTATCTCCAGCATCAATACGTTGGAAAAAATTATAATGCTGAAGTTGGATATATTCCGCGCAGTGGTTTTAATAAGATAAGTCCTTTAGTGTTGCATAATTTTTTTCCAAAAAGTGGTTCAGTATTAAGCCATGGAGTCCAGATCCTGTCTAATTATTATTTTGATGAGAATTTTAATAAGACAGATAATGAAAGTACGCTTTCCTATATTCTTACGTTTCGCAATCGTACAGTTTTTACTCTTAGCGGAATCAACAGTTACGTAAAACTTTTAAAACCTTTTGATCCTACAAATACCGGCGCTCCCTTATTGCCGGTTGGGTTTGAAAACCACTGGAATTCTGTCCAGGCACAATTTGTATCTAAACCACAGTCTTTATTAACATATCTGTTCGACGCGATTTATGGCGGATACTATAATCATGGCAAACGGGTCAGTACAACTGCGCAGGTTGGTTATCGTTTTCAGCCATTTGTGAATATTGCTTTGAACGCTAACTACATTGACTTGAAAATGCCTTCTCCTTATGATCATTATAAGTTCTGGCTGATAGGTCCGCGTATAGATGTCACCTTCACTAAAACACTGTATTTTACAGCCTTTGTACAATACAACGAACAAATCAAAAATGTGAATGTGAATACGCGTTTGCAATGGCGCTATAAGCCTGCTTCCGATTTATTTATAGTTTACGGAGATAATTTCGATCCATCTCCATTTACCTCAAAAAGCCGGCAATTTGTGCTAAAATGGACTTATTGGTGGAACGTATAATTATCGGTGTAATGTTTGATTTTTGGTGGAGCGTATAATATTGATGTAACGTTTAATTATTGGTGGAGCGTATAATTATTGATGGGATAGTTCTCTTAATAACAGGATTTTGACCAGAACCCAATCTTTGTCCTTTTTTGCTTTTTTTCTGACACTGGTTCGCCTGTTGTTAACTGGCTGTACGAGCGTTTTGTTAATTGGTTGTACAAGTGTTTTGTTAACTGGCTGTACAACAGTTGACAGTACAGATTCCGGAACGTATTCAAACCCAGAGGTAGTATATCATGAAGTGATAGGCTGGCCACAACTTGCACCTGGTTTTCAATTGGGCAATCCTACCGGCATCGGCATAGATACATCTAACCACATTTTCGTTTTTCATCGAGCAGACAGGCAATGGCCATTAACCGGCCCGATGCCGGATTCACGGATTTCTTCCCCAACGATACTTGAACTTAATCCCGTAGATGGAAAGATCATTAACAGCTGGGGCCAGGGCCTTTTTATTATGCCGCATGGACTAACCATCGATAAAGAAAATAATATATGGGTCACCGATATAGGGTTACACCAGGTTATTAAATTTAATCATAACGGAAAACTGTTGCTGAAAATAGGAGAGGCAGGTGTTCCAGGTAATGACAAAACCCATTTCAATAAACCGACTGATGTAGCTATTGCAAAAAATGGCTGTCTATATGTAACAGATGGATATGGCAATAACAGGGTTGTTAAGTTTTCACCGGAGGGATTATATATGTTTGAATGGGGAACTGGTGGAAAAAAAACAGGTGAATTTGATATACCACATGCTATAGATCTGGATGAATCCGGGAATGTATATATAGCAGACAGGGAAAATAGCAGGATACAGGTTTTCGATGCGGCAGGAAAATATATCAATCAATGGAAGAATAAAAATGGAAAAATTACTGCTGTTTCCGTTTTGAAAAATAAAAAAGGGTTTGTAGCGACCGATGATAACAATTCATGGTTTGGATTGAGACATAATGGTTCAAATATTCTCCTGTTTGACTCATCAGGCATTTTTACAAAGTTTGTAAACAGGAATTTGACAAAGAGTAAGAATAAATCCTGGTTTCATGATGTTGCAGTTGATGAAGAGAACAACATATATGTTGGAGACATCTCCAACAACCGTCTCCGGAAGTTTGAAATAAAAAATTAAATAGTTCAATAATTTAGTGCCTGATAACGAGTCCTAACCTCCAGATCATTCACATACTGTGTCGGTGTTTTCCCAAATTCCTGCTTAAAATATGAGGCAATAAAGGACGAAGGTTATGGTATATTTGAAAATAGTACGGTATCCAGGAATAAGTATAAAAGGATGCTTCACCGAAATGGCATGGCATCCTTTAAACTATGAAAGTAAGTATTAAGTAAACCCAAAAACTCGTATTAACTTTGCCAGGCTTTTTCATTTTTTTTTTCAAAATCGGTAAACGCCATTTGAAGGCCGGTAAGTACTTCGGCAGAAACTTCAAATAGCGCCTTTGCGGCTGGATCATTTAATTTCTCAATATCCTCACGCAAATGATTAGTAAGATTTGAAAGATCTTCTTTCACTTTAGGTGTGTGCTCAAGTGGATTACTGTGTGATCGTATTGCCATAATCTTAATTTAAAGTGATTAAACTATTTTTTACAATCTTACTGTTACGTCATAGCACAGTTTGAGTAAACTGCGATAACTCATAAACCGTATTATTTGTGTAGTGCAATAAACGCTTCGCTTCGCTGATTATAGATTCAGCCAGTACTTCCGCTGCTGAATGACTTACTGCTTTGCGACATACCGCATTCAGATTCTGAGGAGAAGTATTCAATTGTTCTGCATAGTAATGCACCGAATTTTTGACCACCTGCCCCGTGTTCAATTGTTCAAGGAAAGATTGGTACAGATCAGATCTTATCTCTGGATTGTTTATATAAGGTTTTGAAGCTTCCAGCACTTTTGCCAATAACGCTTTCAATAGTCCTTCGATGACATGAAAGGAATTTTCATTTTCTATCTTATTTTCTTTGTCATCAATTCAAACAAATGATGAATAGTGGTGTTATCGTCAATGCCCAGGCAGTTATGACTACTGAGTTTTGTCAATAGCAGCTTCAATTCATTATCAAGACTTTTTTCAATAAATGTTTTTTTAATAATAATTACAAACCCTTCCGGCTCACCTTCCAGGTCAAAATTGTGTGCCTGCTCTTTTCTAATGAAAAATATTATAGGAGGTATTACCGGGTATTTACGCGAATCAATCGAGTGATAACCACTGCCGCCAGATAAATAAATGATCTCAAAATAATTGTTGTGTTTGTGAGGCTCTGTTTTTTTTACTTCTTTCCTGAAAGGAAGAACCTTTATTGTTTCAATGGCTTCCGTCTTATCTTTTACTTGTAATAGTTTGGACATGATTAATCGTCAGTTAATTTTTTTTTAAATTTCAGAACCCTGCTAATATTTTCCCTGAAAGTTTCGCTTACGGGAATCTCAGTTGCACCAATACAAACAAAGTCACGTTTGATAGTTGTAATCTTGGATATTGCCACAAGGAAGGATTTGTGAGTACGTATAAAGGTGCCAACAGGGAGTTTTGCTTCAATAGACTTTAGTGACATGCGGGTCAGAACAGGTTTAGCCATTGAGGAAAGATATATCTGAATGTAATCTTTGAGACCTTCTATGTACTCGATATCGGCAGGAACAATCTTTACGAACGTATATTCAACATTTACAAAGAAATCATTGTTTTTTACTATTTCTGAAGACATTGCAGAGTTCTTCATGCGGAGCAATTCCGCAGCCCGGTTACACGCTTTTAGGAACCGGTCAAAACTGAAAGGCTTTAATATATAATCTGCCACCTGTAGGTCAAAACTTTCCACCGCATATTTTTCATAAGCCGTCACCATGATGACCAGAGGAGGATGATCCAGTGATTGCAGAAACTGCAGGCCGTTTAGCCGGGGCATCTGGATGTCCAGGAAGATAATATCAATCTGCTCTTCCTGCAATGTCTTCAATGCTTCCAGAGCAGTTTTACATGATTTTACCAGTTCCAAAAAAGGGACCTGACTCAAATTATCTTCAAGTAATTCACGAACCAGGGGTTCATCATCAACAATAATACAGCGCATCATTATATTAGCTTCAGTGTTAAATTAATACTGAACAGGTTATTGTCAGTGTGTATGGCCAGATCATGCCTGCCTGCATAAAGTAGTGTTAATCTCGAGCGGACGTTACTCAATCCAATACCCGAACTTTCGTCTTTGCTTGCATCTGCCTCTCCGTCAAATTTGTTCTTTACCTGAAAAAGAAGTACTCCCTCCCTGAGGGTTAAGTTGATATCTATAATGGGCTGATCCACGTAACCCGTCCCATGCTTAAATGCATTCTCGACAAAAGCGATCAGGAGCATCGGTTCAATACTATAGTTTGTTTCTTCATGCGGTAACTCAAGGTTGAATACAATTTTCACATCACGACCGAACCTTAATTTCTGCAAAGCTATATAGCTCTCCAGATATTCCACTTCCTGTTGCAGGGATATCTTTTTACCAGCATCATAAAGCATATAGCGCATTAAACCGGAAAGCATTAAAAGCGATGTTTCGAGATCATCGGACTTCTTTCTAGCGAGGGAAACAAGGTTTGTTAATATGTTAAAAAGGAAATGCGGGCTGATCTGAGAACGGAGGAATTTCAGCTCCATCCCCAATTGCATTGCCTCGTTTTCTTTTTGCAGTTTTTCATCGCGAATCCTATCTGCCGCTATGCTGTAGAAAACACTGACAGTAAATACCAGGACAGAAGGAAAGAGTACGTGGGATCTTGCGTCCTGCAAAACGTCGGGAAACCATGACGTGAGTATATAGAATTTCACCCTGACGGAAAAAATAATAAGTAAAATGGCGGAGACGATATATAACCACCAGTATGCCCGGTTAAGAAGCTTTGGATAGAGAAAAAGGGTATTGCCATAAAAAATGATCATATGGATAACGCCCGACAATGTAAAATAAAGCCCTGGAAGCGGACCAATTTTGTACTGGTTATCAGCATCGGAAACCAGGTAAGGAAAAAAAAGTACGATACTCCATGCGAGCGCATGAATTATAAAATTAAAATACCTGTACTTAACTATTTTCATTATTTAGCGACACATGAAGACTTTTAGTTCTCACCAATCCATATCAAATTTATTGGTTTTAAATTTACTACGACCTGACACCATGTATAAATACCACGGTACAGTGAAACATAAGTGAATAGTATCTCCTACAGGAACACGTTAAAAAGAAAGTCGCCGGATCTTTTGACATTGTCGCAACATTTACCGCTGTTGTCTATTTGTCAGAAAAGTTGCGATTGCCACCGTTAGTTTTGCACATCAACTCGTAAGCAATTGCAGATAAATGGTCTCTCTTCTACGGGGTGTAACGAAAAAAGACAACAGTGATTAGAATTATTAATATCTAAAAGACAATGAATATGCAAAGTTTGCTTGAAGTCGGTTTGTTTTTACAGGTTAGTGGCATCACTTCTGGGCGAGCTGCGGCACTCTTACCCGCTATGGTTGGGCTGATCAGTGTGATCGTCGGTTGGTTGGCTTTGGCCCGTTCCGCCTGTCGTATCAGATCCGGGCGGTTCAAGGCCATCGTGGCCCTGGTGATGGGACTGATCGGCATAGTCCTTAGCGGGCTGCACCTGGTCCGCGCCTCCGGTGGTATCGGCACGGGGTCCGGACGACTCGGTGCCACCGTGGCTCTGGTGGTGGGGCTGATCGGAATGGTCCTCGGTGGGCTTGCTCTGGCCCGCTTCCGGCGGATCGCTACGGGCAGCAGTATTGCAGCGACGTCCAGCCCCAGGGAAAGAGCATAAATCAAAAAATTACGCTATTGATATGTCTGTTGGCATAGAGATTTTGCGAAAGAACAATACCGGGAATTGCAGAATCCTGGAAAGTTCGATACGAAAATATCGAGCTGGTTAATAACTCCTTCTGATCCGCGTATTCGTTTGGTAGATAGCAATAGTTGGTATACAGCAATAAGTGTTACTCAGTTCTCAAGCTTTTCATGGGATTGGCAATACCTGCCTTAATAGCCTGAAACGGAAATTATTTGTCCAGGGAGGGCCGCCAATAACTCCATCAGCGCCTGCAACCTTTTTACTCTGGGAATTTGAGGAAGAGTATTTTTAAAACTTTCATATCGCTGCCTTGATGGATACGAACCTATTCCTTCAATCAGCATTACCTGTTCCTTGTTAAATCCCAATTTTGATTTTTGAAGAAAACTGATTTGCTGATATATGATCAAAGTGCCGGTTATTAACACTGTTGAAATAATAAACTGCAGTACAACCATTGTTTTGCGCAGATTAATATTTTTGCAATCTCCTTTTCAATACCGGTAATGTCAAGGTTTTCTGCATTAGCCAATAATACATTAGCTGATTTTTTTGAGGCCTAAACCGCAAGCTTTTTATGCACATACTTGCTTTCTTTCCGTCTTATCTCTTTATCCGTTTTAAGTTCATGCTCTCTTTGTTTCTGAACCAGCTTGAACCAATATGTGGCAGGAATAGCATTGTTGGAATGAATTTCAAGTCTTACTGCTACATATTCAGGTGGCATACGATGCATATTAATAAATTGACTTAACAAGGTTTCATCAATACTGATTTCGTCAGCAAATTCTTTTCTTTTTACCCGAAGTAGATCCACATATTGCTTAAGAAAATGACCAAAGGTCAGATCAGGGTTAAATTCCTTGTTTTGAAAATAATCCTCCAATTGAAATTTTAATTGAAAAAGTTGTAAGGATAATCTATCATTCTCAGTCATATCCTTTTGCTCTTTTTTTCTTGATGCAGTCAATTGTTCTGCCGCTTCCTTTTTTTGAGCGGGAGTGAGTGTGACAGGAAAGACAATAGCCTCTGCTAATTCTTCCGATGTATGTTTTGTAGAAAGTTTTTTAGATTTCATAAATATTCTTTAAGCAGTTTATTCAATTTATTTCCTTCAAGGTATAGTTGCCAGCCTGCATGTTCCATGTAATACTTTTGCATATAACTGCCTTTTTTATCCCGGTGGCACCTCGATTATTTCCATATACAAGGTAATTAAAAGTTTACAATATTTGTAAAGTTTTTGAAGCATCGGATTTCCTGCAACCATCAGGTCGTTTAAAATCAACCGCATAAGGCCTATAATTTAAAAAGCACGGGCCGAATTATGTCACAAGTTCAGGCGCATTTTATCTTATTTATGTAACAAAATCAGGGGTATTCTCTCGCATTTTTGTAACAAAATATGGGCAATTTTGGCAATTTTATGTCACAGAATTAAATGTTTTTCTACCATCTTCTTCGCAATCCGATTCAAAATTTCTCTATCTGTTTCGTGATGATTTTTTTATCGGTGGTCGTTCGCGCCAGCTTAAGTGCAGTGCGATAATGTTGCAGGGCCTTTTTATTGTCTATACCTGAATAAAGATTACCCAGCAACGAAAAGTAAAAATGATTATCCGTTAATTTGAGTTTTTCAGCTTCCACGATAGCGGCTTCTTTGCTTTTGACCTTGGAGAGAACGAAGGTTCTGTTTAATGCAGCGATGGGGGAATATTGAAGGATAAGCAACTGATTATATAACTGTAAGATCTCTTCCCATTTTTCCGGCACATCTTCTTTGTATGTGTGCCAGTACGATATACCCGCTTCAAGATGATAACGGGTTAACTCATTGCCTGTTGAGGCGAGATTTAAATAATGTATGCCGCGTTCGATAAGTTCCCTGTCCCACAATGCCTCATCCTGATCATCATATAAAATAATCTCTCCGTCTTCATCTGTTCTTGCATCAAAACGCGAAGCATGAAAACACATCAGTGCGTACAGGGCATTTACCTTAGGCCTATTTGTACCGGGATTATTGATGAGGAGCAGTGTCAGCCGCATCGCTTCTTCGCACAGATCTTTTCTTAAAACACTATTGTGTGACTTTGAATAATATCCTTCGGAAAACAACAAATATAGCGTAGACAGCACCACGTCTAATCTATCGTTGATTTCAGCAATAGCGGGTTGCTGAATCTGAATATTTTTTTCTTTAAGTTTTTCTTTCGCCCTGCTAACTCTTTTGTAAATAACTTCTTTGGTAGTCAACCAGGCATCCGCAATTTCCTGTATGCCGAAACCGCAAAGCAAATGCAAAGCAAGCGCGGTTTGTGCTTCCTCGGATATCACCGGGTCACAGACGGTGAATATCATTGCCAGCTGGCTGTCGGAAATATTTTTGGGCGACAAATCTAACTCGGTTTCTTCTGTTAACTGTGTAGTGTGTTTTATTTCCGGTGATAATTTGTTCTCGAAAATATCCCTGTGCTTGAAATAATTTTTCGTTTTATTTTTTGCCACCGCATACAACCATGCAATGGGATTATCCGGCACACCTTTTAAAGACCATGTTTCTGTAGCAGTAAGAAATGTATCGCTAACAATATCTTCAGCAACCTCAATATGTTTAATGCCGAATAAATGAACGAGTACCGAAACAATGTTCCGGTACTCGTTCCTGAATAAACCAGGTAAAAGTTCTTGCTGATCCATCAACATCTATTGAACCGGTGCAGAAACAGCCATGCGGACCTCTAACGTAGCACCCCAGTCTAAAATCGGGCAACCTTTTGCGATTTCTACAGCATCATCATAGTCTTCAGCCCTTATCAATATTACTCCTCCCAGCGACTCTTTTATTTCCGCATAGGGACCTTCGGTTACTGAGTTATGTTTTATCACTTTTCCACCGGCATCCCAACGATTAGGCGGCATAACTAATTTATTTTGTGCTGCAATACCACCGATCCAATCCTGGAACAGTTTTATAGTTGCCTGCATCTTTTCAGGTGATGGTTGCGCATCTTTACTTTTAAGATCGCGGTGAATAGCTATTAAGAATTCGTTCATAATGTTGAATTGAGAAGATATAAAATTATCGATATTGTTTGGAATGACGAGATTATCCGAATTGTCCAACGCGGTATGTGCCCGGTGTTGTGGCGAAAGCGATATTGAGTCGGTTCCAGGTGGCGACAGTTGAAATTGCCAGCGTCAGGTCGATTAATTCCTGTTCAGAAAAATACTGCTGTACATCGGCGTAGAGTTCGTCACTCACGTGGCATTTAGTTACAGCTTCGGCCCAGGCGAGTGCAGCCCTTTCACGATCACTGTAATAAGGTGTCTCGCGCCAGCAGCTCAAACCAAACAACCGTTGCTCCGTTTCTCCCATTGCGCGGGCATCTTGTGTATGCATATCGATGCAAAATCCACATCCATTCATTTGTGATACCCGGAAGTTCAAGAGCTCGAGTAGCGGTTTTTCAATAGTAGAATTTTTAATATAAGCACCCAGGCCAAAGAGAGCTTTCAGTGCGTTTTGTCCTTTTTCCAGGATGCTGATTCTTTGTTCAGTACCTGCCACTGTTGTTGTCGTTGTCATAATGTTTGTTTTAATACACTACTGACAACCGACTTTATCAGATTGGACAAAAGCGGACAAATATTTTTTTATTTTTTTATGCGCCTGGCCATCAGTTTTTCAATTTGGACAGTCAGTCAGGATTTGTTAATTTATATAATTAAATTAAACCATTGAAAATGGAAACTATTGCCATAAAAGAGATCAGTGATACATTTTCTAAGGGAGATCTAAAGTCGGTTTATAATCATTTTGATGATGAAATCCAATGGAACATTGTGGGATCTCCGGCTATTACAGGTAAAGAAAATGTTATTGCCCATTGCAACAAGATGTTGGCTGAAATGGCAAGTTCTTTGATGAATAACACCCACCATGTTGTAACAGATAATACAGTTGTCGTACAAGGTTATTGTAGCTTTACCAACCAGGACAATACCCCGGGAAAAGTTGAATATTGTGACATCTTTCGATTTAATGATGATAAACTTTTTGAAATAACTTCCTATATCATAGAGGTTGTAGAAAATTAAGGCTTTCTGGCGCGATCGCACCTCTTAAAGGTCGTAAACACACATCTTTTATCTAATCTACCCAGGTTAACTTCGTATACAAATAAACATAGTTATGCGAAAAATTATTGTTACAACCTTTATCAGCCTCGATGGTGTAATGCAGGGACCGGGAGGCCCGGAAGAAGATCCTACCAATGGCTTTAAATGGGGAGGATGGACTGCCACTTTCTGGGATGAGATCATGAACAATAAGATGGCTGCTTCAATGAAAAATCCATATGATTTACTGCTGGGTAGAAAAACCTATGAAATTTTTGCTTCACACTGGCCATATGCTGACGATCCGATTTCAGAAACATTCAACAGGATAACAAAATATGTTGTTTCCGGTAAGGGGCTTGAATTAACCTGGAAAAATGCTGTTTTGATTACAGGTGACATAGTTGCTAAGCTGGCTCAACTTCGAAAAGAAGATGGCCCCGACCTGCTGGTTAACGGTAGCGGGAAACTAGTTCAGACTTTATTATCAAATGGACTTGTTGATCTTTTATATCTATGGATATTTCCTACGACAATTGGAAAAGGTAAACGCTTATTTGAAGAAGGAACAAGTCCTGCTAACTGGGAATTGCTTGAATCAACGACCTCCACCACTGGAGTCATCATTGCCAGCTATAAACCTTCAGGAGCGATAAAACTGGGATCTTTTGCACTTGAACCTCCAACAGAAGCAGAGCTAATCCGCCGGGAAAAAATGAAAAGAGAATTATAAATTCCTTCCTATCTCGTTGAAAATCTGTTTACTACAAATATTGGTGTTAAATACTAAATAATTTAGTATTATTGCTTTGGGAATTCAATGGAAATTTATTTCCTCCATTTGCCCAATAGAAAAAACAGTGGTAACAGACAAATCAACCATATTAGCCCAATTACAAAGAGATATACTCCCTTTGCAAGGTCTTAAGAAAGCCAACGGTACTCCATTAAATATCGGGTGGGGATCAATTGATTCGTCTTTTCCAAATAAGTCATTCCCGGTGGGGTCTGTGCATGAATTTATCAGCGCAGCACCGGAAGACAAAGCGGCTACTGGTGGATTTGTAGCTGGCATACTTAATGCGCTTATGAAAAATGGGGGGTCCTGTATCTGGATCAGTGCATCAAGAACATTATTTCCTCCCGCTCTCAAATTGTTTGGCGTAGAACCCCATCATATTATTTTCGTGGATCTTCAAAAGGAACGTGATATTCTCTGGGCCATGGAAGAATCATTAAAATGTCCCGGACTTGGCGCAGTAGTTGGTGAATTAAGTGATTTAAGTTTTACAGCTTCTAGAAGACTTCAACTCGCAGTAGAACAAAGTTGCGTTACCGGTTTTGTTCTCCGCCATCAGCCCCGAAATCTAAATACCAATGCTTGTGTAACCCGTTGGAAAATTTCTTCATTGCCAGGCAAGATTGATGAAGGAATGCCCGGAATTGGATTTCCGAACTGGAATGTGGAGTTAACAAAAGTAAGAAATGGAAAACCCGGATCCTGGCAAATAGGATGGGAGGCAGGCAAGTTCAGGAATCATTCAGGATTGATAAGCTTGATTACAAGCGGGCAAAAGAAAAAAGTTGGATGATATGGCTAAACGTTTTGTATCAATATGGTTTCGTCAACTGAAAACCGACTGGTTCGTTATCAGGCAACCAGAAATAAAAGAACATCCTTTTGTTGTTGCTGCCCCTGATCATGGCAGGATGATAATTAATGCCGTAAATGCAGAAGCCAGCGCTAATGGTATTGAAACCGGTATGGCTGTAGCTGATGCCCGTGCTATGGTTCCAGACCTAAAGGTTATGGATGATAAGCCAGGCCTTTCCGGGCGATTGCTTAAAGGCATAGCTGAATGGTGCATTCGCTATTCACCTGAAGTTGCCATTGATCTTCCTGATGGCATAATGATTGATGCTACCGGCTGCGCTCATCTCTGGGGTGGTGAAAAACTGTTTCTGAAAGAAATCACAAACAGGCTGAAAAGTCTTGGATATACTGTTCGTGCAGCTATGGCTGATACCATTGGGGCAGCATGGGCAATTGCAAGATATGGTCAAATAACACCTGTTATAGAACCCGGGCAACAATCTGCAGCTTTGCTTTCATTACCACCTGCCGCACTCCGTTTAGAAACTCTTATCATTGAACGTTTGGATAAACTAGGGCTTCACCAGGTTAAGAATATTATCGGTATGCCAAGGTTTGCGCTGCGCCGTCGTTTTGGTGAATCATTACTATTGCAAATTGACAAAGCACTGGGTCTTGCCGAAGAAATTATCATACCGGTAAATCCTATAGAACCATTCCAGGAAAGGTTGCCTTGCCTGGAACCAATTGTAACTGCAACTGGTATAGAGATCGCATTAAAACAATTGTTGGAAAAACTCAACCATCGTTTGAACAAAGAACAAAAAGGCTTAAGACATGCAATTTTCAAATGTTACAGGGTAGATGGGAAGGTCATTCAGATTGAAATCGGCACACATCGTCCATCTGTAAGTACCAGGCATCTATTCAAATTATTTGAGATAAAACTGCAGACTATTGAGCCAGCACTCGGAATAGAACTTTTTATCCTTGAAGCGCCAAAAGTGGAAGAACTTATTCCTATACAGGAAAGATTATGGGAAGGTTCATGCGGTTTGGAAGCTAATGGCCTGGCAGAATTGATTGATCGCCTGGCGAATAAGATTGGTTCAAAAAACATTCATCGTTATTTGCCGGACCAGCATCATTGGCCCGAGCGATCCATCAGGCAGGCTTCATCAATCACTGAAAAGCCGGATATCCCCTGGAGAATTCATCGACCAAGGCCTTTACAGTTATTAAATAAACCTGAGGCCATTGGTGTCGCAGCCCCGATTCCAGACTATCCACCAATGTTATTTCGATACAAGGGCAAGGTGCATAACATAAAAAAAGCCGATGGGCCTGAAAGAATCGAAACAGAATGGTGGCTCGAAGAGGGACAGCATAGGGATTATTATAGTGTTGAAGATGAAGAAGGGCATCGCTACTGGATTTTCAGATCGGGCCATTATTCAGCCGAAAACAATTATCAATGGTTCCTTCACGGAATTTTTGCCTGAATCGAAAATGGTACAACCAGTATTGAAAACAAAGAACATCTTGATAGGCCAAATTGTAAATCCAGAATGGACCAAAGAAAAAATTATCAAATGAACTATGAGTTATGAATAAGAATTATTGAATGCTTATCATGCTAAGAATGTTCTGAATTTCATAACTCATATTTCATCACTAAATTTCATAATTCATAACTCATAATTCATATCTCTTTTTACATAACTATGTTTTTTACGGAGTTGCAAGTAACAACAAATTTCAGTTTCCTTCGCGGAGCATCTCATCCTGAAGAACTGGTGACAGCGGCTGCTGAATTTGGCTATCATGAAATAGCCATCACAGATCGAAACAGCCTTGCCGGAATTGTGCGTGCTCATAGTGCCGCGAAAAAAAAGGGCATGCGTATAATTCCAGGATGCCGGTTGGACTTATTGGATGGTCCATCCCTGCTCGTTTATCCAACTACAGGAAATGCATATTCGCAGTTGTGTACATTACTAACAAAAGGAAATCTAAGAGCAGAAAAAGGCGACTGTCATCTGTATAAAAATGATGTTTTTGAGTATGCAGACGAATTTAAACTGATAGCGATTCCACCCACTGAATTAAATGATCATTTTGAATTTGACCCTTCATTTAAAATTGCAATAAAAGAATACAGGAACGTATTTGGCTCTAACCTTTATCTTGCCGCCACCCGCCATTATTTTGGAGATGATGCCAAACAACTCCATCGATTGGCTGAAATTTCAGCTGAATTGCATGTGCCTTTGGTTGCCACCAATGATGTTCATTATAATAATCCTGACCGAAGGCAATTACAGGATGTTTTAACCTGTATCAGGGAAAAATGTACTATTTATACTGCAGGATTTCGCTTGCATGAAAATGCAGAAAGGCACCTGAAGCCCCGTGATGAAATGATACGTTTGTTCCGTCACTATCCTGATGCCATTAACCGTACCCAGGAAATTTCAGCTGCCTGCCAATTTTCGCTTGACTCATTGAAGTATGAATACCCTGAAGAGATTACATCTGAAGGACGTACACCCCAGGAAGAGTTGGTTTTCCTTGCCTGGGAGGGAGCTAAAGAAAAGTTCGGGGAAATCATCCCGGAAAAAACCATTACTGCAATTAATCATGAATTAGGGTTTATAGATCAGTTGAATTACGCGCCTTATTTCCTCACGGTTTATGATATAGTCAGGTTCGCAAGATCCCAGGGAATCCTTTGCCAGGGCCGTGGATCAGCCGCGAATTCAACAATTTGTTTTTGTCTCGGCATCACATCAGTAAATCCTACAAAATTTGATTTACTTTTTGAAAGGTTTATTTCTTCGGCGCGTAATGAACCCCCGGATATAGATGTAGACTTTGAACATGAAAGGCGCGAAGAAGTGATTCAATATATTTATAACAAATATGGCCGTGACAGAGCTGCTATTATTGCTACTGTAACTCAACAGCATCAGAAAGGAGCCATCAGGGATGTAGGAAAAGCAATGGGTTTATCTGTTGATACGATTAACAGGCTATCCGGATCTATCTGGGAATTTACAACCGAATGGTTTGAAGGTAAGAAAATTGTTGAACAAGGATTCAATCCAAACGATAAACATCTCAGGAAAGTGTTGAAGCTAACTGAACAGTTTATGGGTTTTCCCAGGCAGTTGGGTCAGCATACAGGTGGTTTTGTAATTACACGTGGCAAACTTTCCAACTTATGTCCGATTATGAATGCAAGGATGGAAAACCGCACCTGTATTGAATGGAACAAAGATGATATTGATATACTGGGGTTTTTAAAAATTGATGTACTTGGCTTAGGTATGTTAACCTGCATAAGAAAAGCGTTTCAAGCTGCAAAGGATCACTATGGATTGGATCTTACACTGGCAAATATTCCCCAGGATGACAGCGCAGTATATGAAATGATCTGTCATGCAGATACTATAGGTGTTTTTCAGATTGAAAGTCGTGCACAGCAATCTATGTTACCAAGATTGAAGCCCCGTACATTTTATGACCTGGTAATCGAAGTAGCGATTGTAAGACCCGGCCCTATCCAGGGAGACATGGTTCATCCGTATTTGAGAAGAAGAAATGGTGAAGAGCCTGTTGAGTATCCTTCAAAAGAACTTGAAGATATTCTGGGCAGAACATTAGGTGTACCTCTATTCCAGGAACAGGCAATGAAGATTGCAATTGTAGCAGCAGGATTCACTCCCAGTGAAGCAG
The DNA here is from genome assembly GCF_035489435.1 of Flavitalea sp. Taxonomy (NCBI): domain Bacteria; kingdom Pseudomonadati; phylum Bacteroidota; class Chitinophagia; order Chitinophagales; family Chitinophagaceae; genus Flavitalea; species Flavitalea sp. The sequence goes on along the minus strand of NZ_DATHKG010000158.1, from coordinate 64,518 downwards.
ATGAGTTGAGAAGAAGTATGGCTACATTTAAAGCAAAAGGCCTGGTTGCACAGTTTGAGAAAAAGTTAATAAATGGAATGCTTGAGCGGGGATATAAGCTGGAATATGCTCAGCGTGTCTTCAAACAATTGGAAGGTTTTGGAAGTTATGGATTTCCAGAGAGCCATGCAGCCAGTTTTGCATTGCTGGTTTATGTATCATCATGGATAAAATGTTATTACCCCGATGTATTTGCATGCGCAATTTTGAATAGTATGCCCATGGGATTTTATCAACCTGCGCAGATTGTAATTGATGCAAAAAAACATGGAGTAGATGTAAGACCTGTGGACATCAATTACTCATTGTGGGATAACAGGCTTGAAGAAAAATCAGGTAAATATTGTGCCCTGAGGTTAGGATTCAGGCAGGTGAAGGGTTTACGAGAAGAGGATATGAAAGTGTTAACTGACCGAAGAAATAAACCATACAATAATATTAATGCTTTAAGGGAAGCAGGTGTGCCTGAAGCTGCCCTGGAAAAACTTGCGGATGCAGATGCATTCAGATCAATGGGTTTAGATAGGAGACAGGCATTGTGGGAAGTCTCCACAAAAAACGATCGACCGGTTGCTCTTTTTGCAGGACAGGATGCCGCAGATATTTCCGAAAAAAATATTTCCCTTCCAGGCATGTCACACTCCGAACACGTTGTTCACGATTATGCCGCTACTTCGTTGTCTTTAAAGGCGCACCCGGTGAGTTTTGTCAGAGAAAAGCTTGACCAGCTTTATATTAAATCTACTAAAGACCTCGCAGATCTGAAGGATGGTCAGTTGGTGAAAGTGGCTGGTCTTGTGCTCGTGCGTCAAAGACCGGGAACAGCCGGGGGTATATGTTTTATGACAATCGAAGATGAAACAGGTTTTGCTAATCTCGTAGTTTTTGAAAGCTTGTTTGAAAAATACCGGAAAGAAGTTCTGCAATCAAGGCTTATAATGGTAGAGGGTAAATTGCAAATAGAAGGGGAGGTGATTCATGTAATAGTAAGAACCTGTCATGATTTTTCCAGGTTGTTACGTCATCTCACACCATCAAGAAACCAAGATCTTCCTCTTTTGACATTATCCCGTGGTGATGAAAAAACAATTCCTGTTCATGCTCAGAATAAAAGGTCTCAGACTCGCGAGGATGCTGGTGAAAAGATATTTCCGGGAGCAAGAAATTTTAAATAAGTATTCTGAACTTGAGATTTTCAAGTTGTTATTCTACGAGTATTCTGAACTTGAGTTTTTCAAGTGGGTATTCTAAATTTTTTATAATATTCAGAAAATAATCAATAAATAAATAGAATGAATAAATAGAATGAATATCAAGAAAGGATATAAAGAATGAATATAAGAATTGATATTCTTGCCAAAACTAAAAGGGATTTGAATAACCAAACCCCTTTTTTTAGATCTATTTAACCAAAAGCATATTAAATTGAAATCAAGATTCTGTACGATATACCATTCCATCAAGAATAATATCAGTCACCCCGTCGTGTTTTACAATTTTCAATTTGGTGGGATAATAACCACTTTTCTGGACTTTCATTGGTTGCGGAATTACTCTTTCAAAATTATTATTGTTCTTAATGAAATCTAGGGTAATCATAGGCTCGTAAAAATTTACCTTGCCGTTATATGATCCATAGATAAAAGTCTGTGTAAATGGCTGTCCGATAAATTCTGGTGAAGTTGGATCTACCCAATGTGCACCCATTTTCGGAACTCCGCCTCCTGCATTAAAATAGTTTACTGGGAGATAAGCCGGGGCAGGTGAGTTTTTGAATTTGATACTATCTGCTTCATAGGCCGGAATCGCATCAACTTCTGCTGGTGTCATCATATAAAAATGGAAGTCAAAATGAGATTTTCCATAGATAGGATCTGGTTCATGACCAACCGGGTTCCAATCGAGTCCCAGATAATTAAATGGCGAAATATTTGCCTTTGGATGAAAGTTCAGGACCCAGTTATTAACTCCGTTATTACCATGATTGTGGCCATTGTCGCCACCTGTGGTTGGCAAACTATTCATAGCTGCATCATTGATAGCAATGGCCATTTTTTGTGGATTACCATTATGATCCAATTGAACCCAGGTCCAGGCTTTACCATAATGCACCTGCATTTCAGGTCCTTTAAAAATGCCGTCTTTATCATCTTTTTCTTTCTTGCATGATGCAAAGATTACAGCCGCTAATAAGAATAATACTCCTGTCTTTTTCATGGTTGTCTATGTTTTGTTTTTTTTATGGCTCAAAACTCGGGCGGTTGAAGTTATAGACCAATCATGAAGAATATAGAACGGGATAATTGATGCATGAATTGAGCAAGTAGATACCTGACAACTTTTGTAACAAAAAACACAATAGTGTATTTGAATTTTTGATCACAATAGTGTATTTGAATTTTTGATCATTGAAGCTATTGCTATTCAGCTTTTTTAAAAATGACCGATATTTCAGTCAACCACTCCAGTTTGACCGAAATATCGGTCATCGTATCAACTGGGTATATTTGAACATTATCGTTTGATGGTTTATGATGATAGATGACATTAATGACCGTTGAATTTTGAAACGCGATCCTGCGAATTTGTCTCGATGGAAAGGATTACTTTCAACCGTCAAAATTGTGATAGAGCTTAAATTGATTTTGCTATTTGTTAAAATGAAACTGCCTTGCGCTGAAATTTATAATGTGATACGTGAAGTCTAATATGACAATGCGTGTAAAATAATTTTGTCTATGCGCTTAAATAATATTGGTATTGTTTAAATTAATATGGCTTTACGCTGAAATTTATAATGTGATACTTGAAAATTAATATTGCTATAAGTTTAAAATATTGTAAGCTATGAAAAAGATTGTATTGCCAGCCATGAAACTGATAATATCGGTTTTTGCCCTTCTTATGTTAATCATCCCGCTCAATGCCCAGGTCGGTGAAAATGATATGATTGAACTGGCTAAAATAAAAAAAGGTATAAGGTCTAAACGGGTCAGCAGTTATGACACTACTGGTGGTAACGGTGATTACCTTGCGAAAATAAAAAGTGGCGAAAAAAAATCGTTGTTCGATGTAAAAGGTGCGGGTATCATCAATCATATCTGGATAACAATTGCACCAGGTCCGGAAACAATATTGCGCGATGATATTATTCTCCGGATGTATTGGGACGGCAATTCATTTCCCTCCGTGGAGGCTCCGCTGGGATCCTTTTTCGGGCAGGGATGGAACGAAGCTTATCCATACTACACCCAGCCTCTGAATGTTACACCGGGAAATTCAAAGGCCCTGGTAAGTTATTTCGCGATGCCATTCGCCAAAGGCGCGAGGATTGAAATCGAAAATCAAAACGAAAAAACCATTGACAATTTCTACTATTATGTCGACTACCAAGAATTGGATCAACTCCCGGCTGACCTTGGGCGTTTTCATGCCTGGTTTAATAACCAGGTAACAGAAACTGATCCTGTTGAAAGAGAAAATGAATGGAGTGTATTGAAACAACAGGTTCCAAATAAAACCCCCGAACGCAATTATCTTATTGCAGATATAAAAGGAAAGGGCCAGTTTGTAGGCGTAAATTATTATGTTAATTCACCTTCACCAATCTGGTATGGAGAGGGTGATGACATGTTCTTTATTGATGGATCAACACGGCCAGCTCTTCATGGTACAGGAACTGAAGACTATTTCAATACGTCCTGGTGTCCAAAGGAAATTTTTATGACGCCATATTTTGGGTATCCAAAAATCCACCTTGCTGAAAATTCAGACAAAAGATTTGATATCGGTTTTAGTGGCAGAACTCATGTTTACCGGTATCATATAATGGACCCCGTCTATTTCGATAAATCGCTAAAGTTTAGTATTGAACACGGACATAATAATGTGCTGGTTCTTGAACTAAGATCGGTAGCCTATTGGTACCAGTCAGAAGCTGCACAGGTACCTTCCATAAAATCAAAAACAGAGCGAAAACCAATGCCAATCATCAACCCTGTTGATGTGCACAGGTGGCGGGATGTTTGGAGAAAATCAAAAGGAGATAGTTTAAAATTGTGGGGTAATTAAATATTCATGTAATTCCTCCAAATAATAATTCCTCTAAATATAATTCCTCTAAATATAACTCCTCTAAATAATAATTATTTCAAATGAAATTATATCTGATCAACGGATTTCTCGGAAGTGGAAAAACAACAGCTATTCAAATGGCTTGTCAGACCTTGCTGGACAATAAAAGAAAGGTAGGTGTTGTAACCAACGACCAGGGAGAAGAACTGGTCGATACAGCATTTTTGAAAAATAATAACCTTCCTACACTCGAGGTAACGGGTGGTTGTTTCTGTTGTAATTATGAAAAGCTTTCATCAGCAATAACAACATTAGACAGGAACGAACATCCGGATGTGATATTTGCTGAATCCGTAGGCTCCTGCACTGATCTTATTGCAACGGTTGCCAAACCATTGAATAAGTTTTATCCTGATCTGGAAATCGTTATCACTGTTCTTGCCGATGCAAGATTGTTACATGCCCTGATGACAAACAATACTTCATTTGTAAGTGAAGAAGTTCAATATGTGTATAAACAACAACTGGCAGAAGCGGATATAATGATCGTGAATAAGATTGACTTGCTGAATGCAGAAGAGCTGTCCGGGATTCAAATCATTATTGAGCAGGAGTACAGAGAAAAATTGATTTTATATCAAAATTCCACTGATAAGCGTCATATAAATACCTGGCTTATAAAGTTGGAAAGCTTCAGACAGCCTGCATTGAGGCATTCCCTGCAAATTGACTATGAGGTTTATGCAAAGGGAGAATCTTTACTTGCCTGGTTGGATCAAAGCCTTGAAATAACCACCGTTGATGGCTCTGCATTAACAGTTGCAGAAGAACTGATCACCGGGATAGTCGACCGGATACACGAAAGTAATTATCTCATCGGTCACCTGAAATATATGGTGGATGATGGAAAAAATAAATCCAAAATAAGTTATACTTCCATTCATGATCAACATCAGGATTTAAATATGTCAGGAAGTTCAAAGTCCGATAAAATCGATCTTTTGATAAATGCAAGGATACAATCAACACCAGGGCAATTATCAGACATCGTATCACTGGCGATCAATGAAATTATCAAACGAGGAACTAGTAGGATCAATGTGAAAAAACTATCTTCTTTCCAGCCGGGTTATCCCAGGCCGACTTATCGGATGGTTGACTGAGAATTGCGGTTACTGCTGATTGGTAGTAGCACTCTTTATGCAACAGTTCTATTGCATTCCTTCGCTCCGTGGGGAGCAGGTTATTGCTTTTTTGTGTCTGTTTTCCCTGTCTTAATAAGAGTGTTTATGCAGGGAAACACGATTGGCCCTGATCGGCTTTTTGTTCCCTGGTCAGCTTTGTTAACCATTCTTTTAGCGATAGTTGCTTGTATCGTCTTGATCGGCTTTAGTAACTATCCTCTATTGCTGGTTTCAATGCCGGTATCATCAAATTGTTCGTCGGCTCTAATCCCTTTATTAAAAGTATAGAATCACCAGGTGAATGTGCAGGTTTACTTCTGCCATGGCAAATTATCACTGCAATGCCGATAATTTTAACGCCGGCTTTTGCAATAAGTGAATGTTGAATTTTGTTGTACAAGTCGCATATCCCCCTAAGTGAACGAGGTTAGAACGTGCAGGATGGGCCTGAGGTTGGTTTGATTGCCACCTTCGATTCCTGCCCGGAGTTACCCAAGTTGATCAGGGCCCAACAGCAAACCAGCGCTACAAGTATATCTAAAAAAGCCGATCAGGGAACAAAAGCCGATCGGAGACAACAGCAGCCACCGGGATGAACAAGGGTATTAACCAGGAATCACAGTGGCAAATCAAACCAACCGAAAGGCCCATCCGGCGGAGTGAAGAACCGAGTGAACGCCATGAACCTGCATAATCAACAATGTAAAAATGAAGTAACTGCATTATCAAACAGGCGATGCAGGCTTCAGCTAAACCAATATTGGATCTAACTCATGCGCCTACTTTTACTTTATCATATGGTATCCGTCCATAAACCACATCTACCGTCACTTTGCCTTTTATAAACGAAACCGTTCCGAACCCGGTTTCAGTGGATATAAATGACTTGAAATCACCAACCTTTGAATCCACATAAAGTGTTTTGGTAACAGCATCAAACCGAACGCCGGTCAAACACTGCAGATATCCATAGCTTGACAAAGCCCGGGCATACCAATGTCCACATTCGTATTCATTGAAAGGATTACGGATACGCCCATCATAACGGTTTCGACTGATCCTGACGATCTCAAGTCCATCCTTTACATTGCCCATCAACATCAGGTGAGCCGCAACCTGGTGCTCAATACCGGTCCAGACTTCATCACTATATACAAATGGCAACGATAATTTTCCTCCTTTAGGCCAGGAACATAAAAGTAATCCGCCTTCATCTCCCAATGCGTAAGATGGCCGTTGCGGATTCGCATGATCGCTCAGATCAGATTTTAAGTTGTATTTATGAACGGCCTTTAAATGACTCAATATCTTTTTAGAATCAACCGGATCCGGAAGTCCGCACATCCTTGCTATCCAGGCTCCGAGAATTCCATCTGATAAACAACCGGTTCCATACTGATATTTCGGTCCTTCTTTTTCCAACAGTTTCTTTGCTTCATCAGAATAGGTGCCACCCATAGAAATGGCAGATGCTTCGATCGGATTTTTTGCTTTTAGCCCGGTAAATTTTATCTCCTGGATAAAATATTCACCATCATACAATTTTTCCTCCATGTATTTCCGGCCCCTTTCGAACAAGACTTTATACTTTGATACGTCTTTCCCCAGGTGAGTGCCCATATCCGTTATGGCTTTTAATGCGCCCAGGTAGAATGACGAATGCATTCCATCCGGTCCCCAAAACTCAATATCATAAGTGTTATGATGAGGTTCTTCTATCAGGCCTTTTTCATCCGGATCCCAGGTACGGATGCAATAGTCAAGACTTGTCTTAACCATTGGATACATTTTTTTCAGCCATTCGTTATCGCCACTGATCCTCCACTCACGATGAACTTTCATGATACCTCCGAGTTGGCCATCAGCTGCCGGATGAAAATCGTGTGTTGCAGGTTTGATTGGAAGTGTAGCCCTGAAGTTCTGGTGGCCTTCCTTACTCTGACTTTCACAAAACTCTGTGTGACGCAGACTTCTTTCCAACGCCGGAAACAGATATGGTATTGCCTGGGCATAATTCCAGACATGCGTACATGAGCCATGACAACAGCCTGAGTTATCACTACAACCTTCAAAACTCCATAACCGCCCATCATATTGACGAAGTACGGTAGGGGACTTGAGAATAGTGAGGTTGGAAGCAATTGCTTCCATTATTTCAGGTGGTAATGTGCTTGAAAAAAACGCGTCACTGAAAACTGTACTGTTTTTTCTTAGTTCACCATAATGGTCAGTCCAGTATTTACCAACCTCTTCTACTGATTTATAGGCACTGCTGTACCAGGGCTTATAAAAAGGTGCATCAAAATCTTTATCATATTTATCGAGCCCGAGATCTGAAGGTGATGAGCAACAACCGGATTCAGGATCACAGTCTTTTTTCTCACCGGCTTTACCATGTGTTTGATCAGACTCAGGTACAAACCAGGCAAAATATACGATGATTGATTTTTTAGCTCCGGCATTTAACCTGAAGGGCACAAATAATGAAGCCCCGACTGCCCCTGAGTCCACGGGATCAACCGCTTCTGATTGCCCGCTTTTGATTTTGTTCCAGGCCATCGTTAAAGGATCCCACCATCCTCCCCTGAACCAGGAGTGATCTACCACGGTTTCATCCTGGTCAGTGAATATGGCAAAATCGCTTTTCAAAAACGCCTTTTCTTTTGTACCCTGCTCCGATAATATAAATCCATTCTTGTATTTTCTGATTTCACTTTTGCCGTTTTCGACTCTTAGAAAATTCTTCGCATTATATGAAAATACCAGCTCAACCGGAGTAGTGCCGGCATTTGTAAATGAGTACTCGAGAGCACCGGCGGGCAGGCTTGAATTGTTTTCATCAGTCGGTATAAACGGACTCCATCCTTTTATCTGAACACGAACAGGAAGATCAGGATCATTAAGACTGATAGTGGCAAAGGGAAATCTTGCTTTAAATATTGCCTGCTGAAAATGCGGCAAACCTGTGATAGCACCCGATGAACCATTGCCAGCGTTTGGTTGTCCAAATTTTTTCCAGTCGGGAACGGGGCCTTCAAGAATCTTTGCACCGTTCTTTGAACCTTTAACATATAGAGCGCCAAATAATCCAGGTTCGTTAAACACCTCAGGTTTATTCCTGATTGACATATGTGAAATGGCACCTGCACCTTCCACGCAAAACATTCCTGCGCCGAGACCACCAACAGGAAAGGCGATCCTGTTTAGATACTGCCCGGTGTAGCTGTCATTATAAACATGTTTCGCTGTTGATTCAAAATGATGATTTAAGACGGATTCTTCCTTGAGATTTTTGGCTTCAACAGGTGTCAACATAGTTACAGGCGAAATACCTGCTGCCAATCCTCCCAATCCCAGGTGTTTAATAAATTTCCTGCGTGATTTATTTTTCATTGGTCAACTTTTATGGTTGAAATCAAATCGTTCTATGAGATTTTCAGTAGCATTAAATGTTATGAGGGTTTAAATTAAACATTATTTCGAATAACTGTCAACCACTCAGTAATTATACCGCCGGCTCATCACAAATATCCAGGGGGTGGTGAAGCTTCTACATTTACATTGAAACAATAATCAGTTCAAATCAGTCAAGTAAAAATGAAAATAGCAAGTATAACTTTTATGATCTTCTCTTCGGTTTTAATCAACGCAACGGCGATTTGCCAGGGGTCCGCCGGCCCTGTAAATTATTTAAACACACCATTAAACATGTCGTTTAATAATAACAATTATAGTTTGTCGTGGACCTCTCATCCTGCCAATAACTATTACAAGCAGGAGTACATCCAAAAAGGGGAGACAGCAGAAAAGTTTTCATCCATGCTTATGCTGGAGGTACTCGATTCCAAAGTAAATGTGAAGGATGCAGCTGCCAATAAAATTGCAGAACTCGAAAAAATGAAATCCGGCAATCCATATATAAATTATGAAACCAGTTATGATGCGGCAAAAGGTGAACAGATACTGGATTTCATGATAACAGCCAACTCGCGTGATGGCAAAGAGGTTGTGATCGCCGAACGGAATATCTACAGGTATACCGCATTCGTAAATCAAAAAGGTGAAAAGGGCTTACTGCTGGTTGCAATGAGCGTCAGAAGTTATGGTACTGAGTCAAAGAAATTTATTGAAAAGGCAAAATCAGGAAAAGCAGATCTGGTTTCAAAAGTGAAAGATTTTAAGATACCTGCTATATCGGTAAAGCCAGGTAAGACAGTTTAAAGTTAAACTTCTTCAGCATGACCCGCCTGAGATAATTGATGGGTACTAAATGCATATAACAGATTTAAAAGAAATCAAAACCGAGGGACCTAAAAAAAACGAGGAGTACAAAAACGCAAATAACAGATTTAACAGGACAAACCCCGGTACTTATCGACTGGGGATTGTCCTGTTTATTGGCCAAAGGCAAGACTGGCTCTTTAGTAAAATGAATGCTATAAATTCGGCATTCAATATGTAATATGCCAAATTACCGGTCAGCCTTTCAGACTACATCAGCCATTCCGGCCATGTCAGCTATTGCTGTGACTTCAACTATTACTGCGAGGTCAGCTTTTACTGCAATGTCAGCTATTCCTGTGACCTCAGCTATTCCGGCGACCTCAACCATTCCAGCTACTTCGGCCATTCCGACGACCTCTGTCTTTCAGGCCACGATGGTTACTTGCTTCTTTTTTTTAAGTTTTCCAACCCCATCTGCGGGGCAAGCTAAAGTGGTGAACGATAAACCACCGAATATCATTTTTATCCTGACAGATGATATGGGATATGGTGACCTGAGTTGCTACAATGGTAGTTACCGGACTCCAAACCTTGATAAAATGGCGAAGGAAGGAAGAAGATTTACGAATTATTATAGTGCTTCCCCTGTTTGCTCACCATCGCGTGTAGGATTTCTTACGGGCATGCACCCAACAAAATGGAATATCACAAATTATTTGAGTGACAAGAAACATAACCTCGATTGTGAACAAAATGACTACCTGAATCCATCTGCTCCGACATTAGCAAAAACACTCAAAAACGCCGGCTACCTTACCGCTCATTTTGGAAAATGGCATATGGGCGGAGGACGGGATGTGAAGGATGCGCCATCAATAAGCAACTATGGTTTTTCCGAATGGAGCAGTACCTGGGAGAGCCCAGATCCTGACCCAATGCTAACTTCCTCGAACTGGATCTGGGCGGACACAGATAGCGTCCGTCGCTGGAACAGAACAGCCTATTTTGTTGACAAGACGCTGGATTTTCTCAGGAAAAATAAAGGAAAGCCCTGCTTTATAAATCTATGGCCCGATGACGTGCATACTCCCTGGGTGCCAGGAACCGATTTTATAAAAAAAGAAGGTGACCTCGAAAAAAATTTCTTAAGGGTCTTAAATGAATATGACGTCCAGATCGGGCGGTTATTGGATAGTCTTAAAACGATGGGATTTGATAAAAATACCTTGGTGGTTTTTACCAGCGACAATGGCCCTGCCCCAAATTTCCGGCATGAACGTTCTGCAGGTATGCGCGGCACAAAACTTTCTCTTTTTGAAGGCGGAATCAGGATGCCTTTCATTGTATGGGGCAGAAATATTCCAAAAGGGACTATAGATTCATCTTCGGTTATTACGGCTCTAGATCTCTTGCCGTCTTTTGCAAGCCTGGGCGGAGTTAGGAGAGATGTCTCAAGTGACGGTGAAGATTTGAGCATGGTTCTGCTTGGTAAGCAAACAAAACGCAAAAAAGAAATTTTTTGGGAGTATGGTCGGAACGAAGTTGGGTTTGATTATCCCAAACAACCGGGTGACAGGAGTCCACAACTTGCTGTACGCAGCGGACCATGGAAACTATTAATGAACAGGGATGGGAGTGATGTTCAATTATATAATATAGCTGACGATAGATTTGAAAAGAACAACCTGGCCATACAGGAAATACAAATAGTGAATACTCTCAGGAAAAAATTGGTTGCCTGGAGGGAAAACGTAACGGCATCAACCAGATAATCCAGGATAGCCCGAGACAGTCAATCCAGGTTTTATGAATAATATTTCATTTTTTTTTAAAATTCCTGTAACTATTTATTCAAACCGGAGTATCCATATAACAAATCAATACAAGTAACTGGTGTCAGCTTTATCAGACGAAAAAATAATGGTTAGCGTTAAGAACGGTCATTTGTCCGATCTGTCTGAACTTTTCAATCGTTATCATGTAGCGATCTTCAACTTTTTCCTGAAATTGACAACCGATAAACAAAAAAGTGAAGATCTGACTCAAAACCTTTTCTATAGGATAATACGGTATAGGGATAGCTACCATACCGACAAAGGGTCGTTTAAATCATGGATGTACCAAATGGCCCGGAACATGCACGCAGACTATTGTAAGCAGGAAAAAAGAATCACGGATATAACAAAGAACTCATTTCATTTTTCAGAAATAGAAACGGCCGTTGCCGAACGAGGCTTTGTAGAAAAGGATTTTGAAAAATTGCATCTCGCCCTTGGTAAACTTGGCCCGGTTGACCGTGAGCTGATAGTATTAAGCAGGTTTGAAGGACTTAAATACCGCGAGATCTCGAAGATGAAGAACATGTCTGAAGGGTCGATTAAGGTCCAGATTCACCGGGCAATTAAAGAGTTGAAACAAATTTATTTCAAACAAAAGGATTGAAGATGATGAAATGTAATGATGTGCTATTGTTATTAATAGATTATCTGGATAATGAGCTGCCTCAAACCAGCAGAACGGCTTTGGAACTGCATCTGAATACCTGTGAGTCTTGTAGCCGGGAGTTGATGGAATATAAAGAAATATTCAGCTCAATTGCAGGTCAACATCCGGTTCTTCCTGGTATTGGCCTCAAAGAGAATTTTGATACCATGCTTCAATCGGAGATAAATATTCTGGCTACAACAAGAATCATAGACCCGATTGCAGAGAAGGCGGTGCCTTTATTGCCAATCAGAAATATCCTGATGAAGATCGCGGCCTGTATATTACTGATAGCAGGCGGTGTAGTGATTGGTAGCGTGGTTACCCGCTCAAAAAGTGAAAATGAAACTACTGCACAGATGGCCGGTCTGAAAACTGAGGTAAAGGAAATGAAAGAAGCAATTATGCTTAACCTGCTCAATGATGAATCGGCGAGTGAAAGAATCAAGGCGGTAACTTATGTGGAACAGATGAACAACCCAGGGGAAGATGTAATACGGGCGCTTATCAATACGCTTAATCTTGATCAAAATGTAAATGTCAGGCTGGCCGCACTGAACACCGTGTCGAGATTTACTTCCAACCAGACAGTCAGAGATTCGCTGGTCAATTCCCTGCGGCAGCAAAAAGAACCCATTGTTCAGATTGTGCTGATAAATATACTTACAGATAAAAAAGAAGTGAAAGCGATCGGCCCGATTAAAGAGATCCTTTCTGATAAGTCGACTCTTCCCCCGGTTAAAGATGCTGCATCAAAGGGCCTGAAGTTATTGTGACTTCTGAAATACCCGGGAGCTTTTGCTCACGATTAATACCTGAATCAACAAGCGCTTGTTGTTTATGGGAATTATCTGCACCAAAAATCCAGGATTTTCATACAAATACATACAATTATCAAGATCTGACAATAAGATCTGACAACAAGATCTGGCAATAAAATCTGATAACACAATCTGATAACAAAATCTGATAACAAAATTTCACGAAAAAAAAATAAGTAATCAATGCTGGCAAGCTTAAACATAAAACAATTAAAAATGAAAAATACCATATTAAAAAACGTTCTGTTCTTCATTTGTATCGGTGGATTTTTATCGGGGGCATTAAATGCACAGGAATACAAGATACAGGTGCAAAATTCAAAAGAAGGCAAGCTAACGCTGAATCAATTCCCGGGTAATCTTCCGATAGAAGGTTATAGTGGCAATGAGATAATCATTGTTTCTGATCACTCTACAAAACCTCCCGACCGTGCAAAAGGGCTGACCCCTGTTTACTCACAGGGTACGGACAATACCGGGATAGCTATTGCAGTGGAAAAAAATGGCAACCAGATTACATTGAATTGTTTACTGCCGATATATAAAAAAGCAAATTATAAGATCAGGGTTCCGGAAAACTTCAGTCTCCGTGTTAGCAATGAATGTGGCAATTCCGGAAAGGTGAGTGTTTCAAATATCAAAAACGAAGTGGAAGTAAAAAATTGCCAGGATATAACCCTGAAAAATGTAACCGGTCCCCTGGTGTTGTCTACCATTGCAGGAGATGTGAACATCGTCTTTACTGAATTGAGTAAAGATAAGCCAATATCACTGGCATCTATAAGCGGTGAAATTGATGTTACACTACCAGCAAAATCAGGTATTGATCTTGAAATGGAAACAGTTTCCGGTGCGTTCTTTTCTGATTTTGATTTAACAACAACCGACAAAAAACTAAAGCAGGTTGGTGGATCAAAACTAAAAGCACAGTTGAATGGTGGAGGAGTAACCTTCAAAATAACCAATATCAGCGGAAACATTTATCTCCGCAAATCATAAGGCAACGATTTTACAAGAGACAATGTTTTCGAACCACTATCATTTTATTATTCTTAACTACTCATGTATGAAAAATATATCGGTCGCATTAATTTTTTGCATCATAGCCACTGCAGTAAGCGCACAAAAAATGATCGACAAAACGTTTAACTATAGTGACAAAAAAGATATCAGACTGAAACTGCAGATCGCAGATTCAATCAAAATTACTACCTGGAACAAAAACGAAGTGTCGGTCAAGGCTTCTATTTCAATTGCCGAAAACAGGTACAATGACGAATATATTGTTGAATTTGATGACTCAAAAGATGCCATAACGGTTAATGCAAAGATTGAATCAAAGCGTAGCAATAACTGGAAGGAAGATTCTAATTGTTGTAAAACTGATATCTACTGGGATATCTATGTTCCTGAAAAAGCTCCGATCAAGGTAGAAACCATTAATGGGAATATTGTAATAACCGGGCAGACTGCCGAAGTAAAGGCAAATAGTATCAGCGGGTTTATCGACCTTCTTATACCATCGGATCTGAAAGCTGATTTCAAATTAAGTACGATTACAGGTACCGTGTACAGCAATATCCTGGACAAAGAGTCTATCAATTCCAAAAAGGGCTCAGCAGATATCAGCAGCCGTTACAAAGGCGGCGGCACGGAAGTAAATCTTAAAACGATCAGTGGCGATATATTTTTGAGAGATTCTTCTAAATAATATCAGGGAAATAATGTAAGGGAGATGATATCAGGCAGATGAAATCAGGGCGGTGAATAAAATAATATCAGGAGGGTGAATGAAGTATCTTAATCTGCATAGTAGTTGAAATACCAAGGGCTCTTTGTTTTGCGAGAATTGCTTTTTCACCTTCAAACAGTTCATCAACTGTTGCACAAAACAAATCGGTCCATCTTTTAAACTGCTGCGACGACAAAGGTGTTACATCATTTATGTGCCTGTGAATTTGCATAAGGTTACCGCTGTAATTGCCAGTGTAAAGAATTGTGTTTTCCCAAAAGTTATAAATAGCTGGCAGGTGTTCCTGCCAGTTTATTTTCATGATATCAGTGAATATATAACCGATCACGGGATCAGGTTTGACCTTATCATAAAAACTGTTGATGAGCAATTCCACATCCGCGCGGTTTTCAATATCCTTCTTAATCTTCACCATCTTTCCCTATATTCAACATGAATTTTATATTTTTCGAAATAGCAAGGTACTGCTAAGATGGTATCTGGTAAATATAATTTCAGCAAACCTTGATTGTTTCCAGCCCGAGGAGATCTCCAAGTTTTTTTATTTTGGAAGCAATGTGTCCGACACCGATTGCACAATGGTGTGCCGGTCCCTGGGCATTCCATTCATTTACAAATTTCCTGGCACCGATAGAGAATTGGTAACGGCTATTGGTATTTCCGATTTGAAGTATAGGCCCCGGTACCGATTCACCTTCAGCAACCAGGAACTTTAAGCGTCCGTTTATTTCAACCACTGACAGGCAGGTGATTGCTCCGTGTTTTACACTCATCTCCACTGAAAGACCACTGCTTGCTTTTCCATGATACTGTTCAAGCTGACGGACCTTTGTTTTTTTATCCGCAATTCCAATATGACCAGGACCATCGTGACCCATCAATACTACATCGTCATCAAAGTCCATGGCATAATACTCAGTAAATGATCCACCGGCTCCAAAACTATCCATGATCTTCATTGCCTGCGCGTTTTTTATTTCATATTCACCTGCTACGGGAATACCTCTTGCAGTTAGTAAGGAAGTTCCGAGAATTATTGATGTAATGGTTTCCTGGTTTTCGCTGCCAGATGTGCCTTTGTAATAATATGCCAGTGAACCTAAATCATATTTTGTGGCGAGTTTGTCAAGGGCAATGGATGTACGGGCAGATTTTACCAATTCATCAGGATGGCAACCTGGCTGAATGTCAAAACTATCCTGGAACTGCTGAACCCTTTTGTTAATATCGATATCCGGAACTTCTTTTCTAAGATCAGTCAGTTCATCTACTTCTATTATCTCTATATGACCTCCAAAACTGGCAACCTGGAGCGTAAGATCAGTGTATATGTCCAGCATGCCGGGATAATAATTGCCCATTGCACCGAGTGTATTATGTGCTAATATATGTGCGACCTTTGCTGCATCAACCCATTCTTTCAATTCATTCCAGCATTCTATATCGTTCTCGAGAATTCCGGTCACCTCAAAAAATTTGATTCCGGCACGTTTTAGGACGTTGGCAATTTCCGGAACGGGGCAGGCGGAACAGTAAGAAAGCCATTCAGCTGTCATAGCATTACGATCGTTCATCGAATTGAAAGCTGCATAATCAATGGCTGGTGCCGGCGATAAGTTAAGGATTACCACAGGCACTTTTGCTCTTTGTACGACTGGCAATACTGTTGATGAAAGCGCGTAGGTAGACACATATAAAAATATGATATCAACATCTGACTGACGAAAACGGTGGCCCGCCTGCATGGCCATCCGGGGATTATCTACCAGCCCAAGGTTCACTATCTCTGCATCAAACTCACTAATTCTTTCACTGATCAGGTTGAGGTTTGATTGCAGCTTACATTTCAAACCAGGAAACTGCTGCCAATAAGTTTCAAGTCCAATTCCGAACAGCCCAGCTTTGAATTTGAATTTTTCTGTTGTCATGGTATTAAGATCTTCCCTGGTTTGGTATTTTATTATTTTTTGCTGAGAACTAATTTGGTAAATCGAGTATACGTAAGCGTTACCGGTCCAATCAGACCAGATTCCCGCAGCATTTTTTCTGAATCGGGTTTGTCATATTTCATGATATTCGTTTTTGTAAGGCGTTTCTCGGCAGGTAATTTACTATCGCCGATCAGCCTGTTTGGCCATAGGTTTACCACTTCAACCTCCAGCTTGTTATTGCCTGCCTTAACAAATTGCGTGATCTCAAATTCGAACGGAGCACTCCATTTCACAGGCAACTTATGACCATTGACCGTTATTGAAGCCATTTCCAAAACATTGCCAAGGTCGAGCATAATTTTCGAATCGCTCATGTTTTTTCCGATCACAAAGTCTTTCTTATACACTGCCTTACCTGAGTAATATTTTATACGCTCATCATCAAACGCAGTCCAGGATCTGAGGCTATCAGTTGATATTTCAGCCGGACCTCCCCAGGCAGGATCGAAGAATATGTTCCATTTACCCGGCAGCGTCTGAATCTGCTCATTGACCCTGAGATTGTGTTGACTTTTAGTTCCATCTGACCAGGATAATTCATAGTTTCCGCTTTTAGTCACGGAAGCCGCTATGCTATTACCCGATTTTACAATATCAATGGGCCTTTCATTATTGATGGGCCTTTTATTATCCAACTGACTACCCGGAAATATGAGTTTGCCATCGGCCAGGATGCTCACAATATGTGGTTTCGCTATCAGGCCATTCGCGGATGTTGGTTTCCGGAATATGATAAACTTTGATCCTTCAGGCTCAAACGATATCGGGATAATTGTCTGGCCATTTTCTTCATGGTAGACAGAGATCTCAGTGACTTTTCCGGTCATCGGATCCCACCATTCGGGAATCATACCGCTGACACGAAACCTGCATTCTGTTTGTTCATACCTGTCAGGTAAGGATGTGAGATAATGAAACTGGAAATCATTAATGTCTTTGCGACCAAATCTGTTCACGACGAAATAAATCTCCATGGAATCGGTAGAACGATGTATATAGTCAAGCGCAGTGTTTTCATTGTTGCCCTTAAACTCAAGATCAGGTTTTACCTGCATTTCTTTTAGAACTGTATTGACATCTATTCCCCAGATTACCTTACCCTTGCCATAAACATTTTCTTTCACTGAACTTCCATCAATGGAACCCCATAATCTTGAGGCTATTTCGTTTATTTCATTATCATTAGCAGGATAGTTCGTGAGACTGTTTGATTTATCCGGTCTTGGTCCGATAACTGTCAGACCATTTTTGACCAATGTGTCTATCTTTCTAAGCACTTGCAGGTCGATCGCATTTTCTTCAGGCAAAATCAACACACGGTAAGTCATTCCATCTTTTAGCAAAAGCTTTTGATCCCTTACAGATGATCTTTCCAATAAAACCTGTTTTGAACATTTGTCCCAATCATAGCCAAACGCAAGATTCTTGACCTCTTCTTTGAGGAACACAAAATTAGGAACATCATCGCCGTAATAATATAAAGCATCAGCTACAAATAAGCCTTTTGCAAGGAGATGAGAACAACGGTTAAGATAATCGATAAAACTGCCAGCCTGGTTCCACCAGGTGACGTTTGGATTCATATGTGTACCGGCAAAATATTCATTCCCGGGTTTACCATATTCAGGGGGAGACGATGTGAAAGTGTGCCAAACTATCCGGTTCACACCCGAACAAAACACGCGGTCGATATTAGATTTAAGATCCTTTGGTGATCTTTCCCATTGAGGTCCGATTGAAGTGGGGCCCTCAGCAGCGACATATCTTTTCCCATAAGTATGAGCCACAGAAGCGCTTTGTTTCACCGCAAGCCTTTCATCATCTTTAATTCTGTGAGTGTTGGCTGTTGCCCAGAATTCACCTTGAGGAAATTCGCTTATACCAAGCACCCTTAAAGCATCAACAGGAGCTGAATGTGGCCCACCAGATTCGGGATGAATACCAAGCCCGTTTTTATGAGCAAGGTCACTCAATAGCTGGTAATGATTTGCAGCGATGCAATCACCGATTGTTTTACGATAGTCCTGCAAAAACCGGTTAGACTGTTCAACGCTTTCAACAACACGGCCTGCAAGTACCGGCAGATAAGGACTTATGTCATAGCCGCGATATTTTTTAAATTCATTCGGAAAATTGTCAGTCCATCCAACATTTCCCATTTCCCAGCTATCTGTCTGAAGATAATGAAGACTGTTTCCCGCTTCCTTTGCAGTGTTGATTAAAGGGGATATTACATCAGTATTGAATTTCTCAAATGCAGCAGGATCAAGATGATCAAGTGACAAGCCGTTCCAGCCATCACTGGTCGTAGAAGTCACTGCACCGGTTGCCGTCCAGCCATACCTGATTATGGTCCATTTTCCCGGGGGAGCTTCCCAGTTCAGTTTTCCATCGGTAAATTTATCAGTTAAATCAATTATTTCTTCTTTCCTTATGCCGGTTATTTTTTCTGCGTCATCATATTCTTCCCGAAGTTTATACAAAGGATAAGTTCCCTTGAAGCCAAAACTTTGATTGAATGATTTGATACCCCAGTTTTTAATAACACTATCTTTTATTTGTTGAATACCTGGTATTTCTTTGAAAGCCTGTATAATGATGTCCTTATAAATCAGTTTTGAAAGAGGTTGGCGAAGCGTCATTTCTATTCGCTTTCCGCCTTCCGATATAGTATCTGAATAAACAATTTTTTTCAGTGCAAGCTCAGGGGTTATTGTGGGCCCGCCAGGGTTCCATCCACTTTGTATATTTACACTTAACTCTATGCCCAGGCGCTGCGCCTCTTTTATTGCATGTTTATAAAGCTCCATCCAGCCATCACTCATAAAGGCAGGGCCGGCCGCGGTCTTTTTTGCAACATCATAACTTGAGCTTCCTGCATCAACAATCGATGCTCCACCGTAACCCTTGGCTTTCATTTCTTCCAGGTCACGGGTAATGGACTGTTTGGTTGCCATACTGTTTAACCACCACCAATAACATCTTAAGCGACTTTCCGGCGGCGGTGAAACAAACTCTTTTTTTAATTGATCATAACGGACAGCGGTGGATGTACTCAGCCCGTAACCCGGGTTTTGTGCTGAAAGCAGGACAGAGATAAGAATGCACCAGGAAAAAAGAAGCGTTTTGAACATAATGGATTTGATGAATTTCATACAGGGCCGGCTTTACCATCCGGGGTTTTGTTCCAATTTAACATCTTTATTGGCATCGATAACCAATTGTGGAATTGGCCATAAATTATAATTGAAAGTTAATGTGGCACTTGCCTCGGGCCAGAACGCGTATTTCTTTATACGCTCAGTGGCTATTCTTCCACCCATCCGCAATAATGTGTTCCACCTGCATTCTTCATAAATAAGTTCACGTGCCCTTTCATCTAAAATAAGATTGAAATCGTTATCAACATCTGCTGCAGTCACCTTGTATCCTGACTTAGCACGGTCTCTCAGGAGGTTGATATCAGATGCTGCCCCGTTTTTATCTCCCAGTCTTTGCTTTGCTTCAGCGCGTAATAAGATTGTTTCAGACAGGCGGATAAAATAATCATCCCTGAAAAGATTGCTCAGATTTTCTCCATCTGCAACTCCGGTGTACTTGTCAGTAGCAATCTTACAGGACACAGGATAATCCAGGCTTTGGTTATCTTTTGTATTGTATAATACAGACCATGGAACAGGTATTCCAAAATAAGGAGATGTGGTAATGTTGCCAAGAAATATCCGTCTGAAAACAATTTCCGAATTACGCATATCATCTGCGTACTTGTCAGAATAGATCAGGTCTCTCGTGTATAGAGTAGGAGTGATCTGTGATATACCACGACCACCTACATCTTCAAGAGTTCCACCCAGGTGGGCGGGGGCGCCATTGCGAAAAACCGGTCCGTAAGTTCGTGAGTATGGCAATTTGGACCGGGGATCTTCAGCCCTGTAAGCTGCATAATCAATCTGGATTGCCCAGATACATTCACGGTTTCCATCCTGGTAATTCACGTTATTTTCCTGGAACAGATCCCAATATACATTTCCCTTGGTCTCAGTTCGTCTCGCTCCAAAACGGTCTTTCATTAACGAATAAGTACCTCCGTCAATAACCTTATTGCCATAGGTTACAGATTTGGTGAACGCAGTCTGCGCACCGGAAGCATTGCCATCTGCAGCGAGTTGTGTGCCCAGGGCAAGATATAATTCACAGAGATTATGTTGCGCAGCGCCTTTCACCAGTCTGCCACCGCTGGCAGTCACTTCAGGTAAATCATTTTCGATAGCAAGTAGTTCGTCTATTGCATACTGATAGGTCTCTACCCTGGTGGAGCGTTTGAAATCATATTTCGCACTAGTGGAAATTTCAGTAACGATAGGAACTCCGCCGAATAATTCCCCAAGGTTACGATATGCAAATGCCCTGAAGAACCTGGCCTGCGCAAGGGTATTTGCTTTTTCTGCTGCCGACGACCAGGTTATAGCAGGAAGTTCTGCACTATAGATTGCCAGGTTTGCTTTGGCTATTATCTGGTACCAGGTTGCAAACGCACTGTTGAATATTGCATTATTGGCATTTATTGTACCATAGTTATTAAATGTATTTGCCCGCCTGATGCTCGGTACATCAAACATATCTGTGCCATTGCCACGAAATACGAAGATCCAGTTTTCTTCGTTGGGATTTGCCCAAATGTCTCTTAGCTGCGAATAGATGGCTACCACAGCCTGGTCAACCTGGGCTGAGGTTGAAAATATGTTATCAACCGTATAGAAGGTTTCAGGGGTTGCCTGCAAAAACCGCTCATCAACCTTTGTGCAGCTGAATACAAATACGAGGCAGAATATGTAAGCGAACAGCGTTTTAAGTTTGCTATATTTCATCTTAAACTTTTTTTATGTTAGAAGCCGGAGTTAAAAGCCCAGGCTGATACCAAGTGATAATGTAGTGGGTACCGGAAAAGTATTTGCCTGCACAGAAGTACCTGTTTCAGGATCACCTCCGACCCAGTCGGTTAATGTGGCAACATTTTTCGCAGCTGCAAAAACCCGGAAGTTATTGATCCGTGCCGGTTTCATCCATTTACCATCAAATGTGTAGGAAAGAGATAAATCCTGGATTCTTACAAAACCTCTTGACTGAAGACCAAGGAACCTACTATCCCCCGAAAAATATGCGGATGGATAAACATTAGTCATATTTGTTGGTGTCCAATAAGGTTTTGAGATAGTGTTATCGTTAAAACGACCGGTACCGGAAGTCATATAAGCTGCCGTGTTGCTTTGCTGATAAAAATCGTTACCACCAAAAATTCCGGAGATCATCACATATAATTCGAGGTTCTTATACTGCACGGTATTGCTTAGGTTCAGTCGAAAGTTTTCCTTAGTATAGCCAAGAATAGTTCTGTCTGTAGGATCAATTTTTTTGTCATTGTTCAGGTCTTTGTATTTCGGTGCGCCTGGTGCTGCCCCTGTCATTGCTATATAAGAAGCATCGGCTGTCTGTACAATTCCATCTTGTTCATACCCATAAATGGCGCCAAGTGATTTGCCTATAAAAAAGTTGTTTGCAATATCATCATCTTCAAGTCCGTCCTTATTTTTGTCTTCGTTATACAGGTGTTCAAGTATATTGCTATTCTTCCAGAATGTTAGGGCAGATGACCAGGTCAGATTTTTTTTCTGAATGTTGACAGTTCTTACCGTTAACTCAATCCCTTTGTTTGAAACTTCACCCAGTGATGCGAGTTGCGTATTAAAACCGGTAAATATTGGAATGACGCGTACGAAGATCTGATCTGTGGTTGATGACTTATAAGCATCCATATCAACAAATAAACGATTGTGTAGCCACCCTGACTCAAACCCGAAATTGAACGCTGTTGTTTTTTCCCAGCCAAGTGATGGATTACCTAGCGTAGTCTGCACGAGTCCATAACTTATACTGCCGGGCGCATTGGAAAATTCATAACGTGCATTTCCCGCCGCGCTGTTCTGTACTTGTGAAAGGGTAGCGTAAGGACTAAGTCCCTGGTTACCGTTCTGTCCCCATGATGCTTTAAGTTTGAGAGAACTCAATGCACCAAAGTTTTTAAGGAAGTTTTCGTTCGAGATCATCCAGGCGCCGCCAATTGCAGCAAAATTTGCCCAGATCTTGTCCGCTCCAAACACAGACGCGCCATCGCGGCGTATGGATGCAGTCAGATAATACTTGTCATTAAATGAATAATTAAGACGCGCCAGGTAACCTATATTGGACCTCTCTTCGTTTGTAAGAATCACACGTTGAACTGCTGCTTTTGATAATCCAAAATAACCGAGGGTTGTATTACCATTTGCAGCGAAATTACTACCGGTAGTGTTTACATCTTCGTATTTGCGGTGATCCCTGGTGGCAACCAACGTAACATTGATCCTGTGTTTTAGAATATTTGTTTCGTAGTTTACGATGTTATCGAACACATAACTTGTGGTGGTGCCGTTATCAATATTACCATTTGCATTAGTCAGCAGGCTTTGAACGGAGGCGGGGTCATACCTGCCTGGTATCCCAGCACCTTCCTTTATATAATAGTCTTCAAATGTGAAAGTGCCGGTATGCCGTCTGTCAAGATTCGAAAGAAAGTTGGCGCGGTAGCTCAGCCCCTTTACCCAGGGTACACGTACTACGCCATAAGCATTCAACCTGAAATTATCAGTGACATCTTTATTTGTAATAGTACCATCCTGCACACCCCATAATGGACTTATAAGGGACTGTGTATATGGATATTTTTCAAGGTTACCCTGGTCATCACGATACTCTACGCCATAGGGTGACATGAGTTGGGCGGCGCCGACATTTGCCGGTACACCGGCATAATCTCTCTGGGAATAGTTTCCATCAACACCAACCTCCAGCCAGGAAGTAATTTTGGCATTTAACTTACCGAATATTGATTTTCGATTGAAGTCATCACCAACTATGATGCCCTTGTTGTCATTGAAAGAAGTTGAAAGATAATAGTTGATGTTTTGTGCTGCTCCGGAAACAGAAACCTGGTAGTCCTGCACAACACCGGTTTGTGTAACCTCATCGAGCCAGACTGTTTCCTTGCCCGCGTTGTAATTGGCAAGTTCGCCCGCCTGTAACCAGTTAGTACTACCAGGAGCATACCTGTTGCGATCATTTACAACTGTTATCCATTCAGCTCCCTTCATCATCACCGGTTGATTTTGCCAGGTCTGAACTCCTCCATTTGCCCTGAAATTTATTGCCGGTTTACCCGTTTTTCCTTTTTTGGTGGTGATTGCAATTATCCCGTTTGCTGACCGGGAACCATAAGTTGCAGCTGATACTGCATCCTTCAATATATCAAAACTGGCGATATCATTAGGATTGATATCGCTGATGGAGCCGAGATAAATCACGCCATCAAGAAGGATTAGCGGATCATTTATGCCGCTTATGCTTCTTTGTCCGCGGATGATCACTGCGGGCTGCGCGCCGGCAGTATTAACCGGACCGATATTCAAACCAGATACGTTTCCCTTTAGTGACTCCAGGGCGTTAACGTTAGGTAAAAGTGATAAAGCAGTGCCTTCTACTTTTACCGAGGATACAGCACCGGTGATATCTTTTCTTCTTGCAGTACCATAACCAATAACCACAACATCATTCAGATTACCTGAGTCTCTTTTCATGGTTACAGCTATCTCGCTTTGAAGATCAATGGTCACTTCCTGGGTAGCGTAACCGATATAGCTGAAAACAAGTGTTTTGATGGAATCAGTTATTGTGATGCTGAATTTACCATCAGTGGAAGAAGAAACCCCTTTTGAAGAACCTTTTGGCAACACTGACACACCCTGCATTGATAAACCACTTTCATCATTAACCGTTCCGCTTATAGTTCTTGTCTGGGCAGAGAGGGTGTTTGCAAGGAGAAATGAAATTATAAAAAAGAGGATCAGCTGTTTGCCCCAGGCTTGCTTAAGTTGTGGGGAACATAACTCTACCTGTTCCTTGGGGGGAGGAAAATGTTTCATCATATGGCAATTGTTTTGGAAGTTTGAGAAACAAATATATCTTTCCTGCCAATGAAAGGAAATGACCAAACTGATATTTGAGTTGCACTTTTTGATATTCATTTTGAGATCAGATGATTAATTATTTCAAATACCTTCCCACCAGTTCAGAAGATGAAAGCTGGGGTTTGCATGTGTTGAACGCAGGATGCAACAGGATAAATAAAAACGTATGTTATCCATCTCCCGATCATCCTGCTCATCATTATTTCAATTGGTCAAAGGGAAGGGTGCTTGATGAATACCAGATTATTTATATCTCTAAAGGCGAGGGCAGTTTTGAATCAATAAAGTGCCCTGAACAACCTGTAAAGGAAGGGTCCATAATACTTTTGTTCCCCGGGGAATGGCACCGTTTTAAGCCAGGTACTACAACAGGATGGGATGAATATTGGGTGGGTTTTAAGGGAACAATCATAGACAATATCGCACCAAATTTTTTTTCTAAAGAAAATGCTGTACTGGAGGTTGGACTCCATGAGATCATTGTACAGTTATTTGATGAAATAATAGAAAAGACCAAGGAGGAAAGAACAGGTTATCAACCATTGATCGCAGGTATCGTGATGCATTTGCTTGGTGAGATACATTCTTTTAACAAACAACAACAATTTCCCGGAGAAGATATTACAGCATCAGTAATAAAGAAAGCAGGGATTATATTCCGCACTAATGTTGAGAGTGATTTGTCGATGGAGCAGGTCGCAGAACAATTAAATGTTAGTTATGCCTGGTTCAGGAAAGCATTTAAAAACTACACAGGGATCGCACCACATAAATACCTGCTTCAATTGAAAATCGAAAAGGCTAAATTGCTATTATCTGATCAGTCAATTTCAATCAAGGATGTTGCTTTTCGATTAAATTTTGAATCTGCATTTTATTTCTCAAGGCTGTTCAAAGAGAAAACAGGGGTCTCCCCGGAACTGTATCGAAAAAACTTATAGTTCAATCGGACAATGAGTTTGGATGAAAAAATATCTTATAAAAAATATCTCATAAAATGTAACAAATCCAAAAGCCGGGGCGTCACAGAGTTGTAATAACTGAAACTCACCTCAATTACACCTGCCATGATAAAAAACTATTTTAAGATTGCATTCCGGAATATTACCCGTCATAAAGCATATGCATTAATAAATATTTCCGGCCTGGCTATCGGGATGGCTTGCAGTATACTTATCCTGTTATGGGTTCAGCATGAATTGAGTTATGATCGGTTCCATAAAAATGCTGATCACATATTTCGCATAACCTGTAACGCGAGTGACTTCAAAGCAGCGGTGAACACGGCAGGGATGCCGGCCGGGTTAAAGGCGGAGTTACCGGCTGTAAGGAACTTCGTAAGACTCAGTCATCTGACCACCACGTTATTTGAAGCCGGTGAAAATAAGTTCCAAGAGAAAAATACTTTTTATGCTGACTCTACTTTTTTGGAGATATTCTCATTCCCTTTGATTGCCGGTAATCCAACGACAGCGCTTGCAAGACCAGACGCCGTAGTGCTCACTCAATCGATGGCAAAAAAGTATTTTGGCAAGAACCAGGCCCTGGGGAAAACCCTGAAAAGAAACAATGGTGATTTTGTAACCGTTACAGGAATCTTTGCTGACCTGCCGCCAAACTCTCATCTCAAATTTGATTTTATAATGCCCATGTCTGCAATAGCCAATACAGACCAGGATCTGAAAATCAATACATGGGGCAATTTTAATTATTATGCATACCTGCTGTTAGACAAAACTGTTGTAGCCGGAACGGCCTCGGCGAAAAAGTTTGAAAAGCAGATGGATGCGATCTATAAAACAAAACAGCCGAAGTTCAAGATCAATTTTCAAATACAGCCGCTGACCAGCATTCATCTTCATTCAAACTTACAGGTAGATCTTCCGGGACATGGTAATGTTCAATATGTAAACATTTTTTTGATCGTTGCTGTATTTATCCTCGTAGTTGCCTGCATCAATTTCATGAACCTTGCCACAGCGAGATCTGCCCGGAGGGCCAGGGAAGTAGGCATAAGAAAAGTAGCCGGCGCAAAGCGTGGACAACTCATTCAGCAGTTCATGGGCGAATCGCTGGTAATCTCATTCCTGGCATTATTGATTGCCATTGGCCTCGTGTTTATCTTTCTCCCATTGTTCAATAATATTGCCGGTAAAAAGCTTAGCATCAATTTTATGGATGGGAAGATCTGGCTGGGCCTGGCGGGTATGGCTTTGGCAACCGGGCTTGTTTCGGGCAGTTATCCTGCATTGTTCCTATCAGGATTTCGCCCGGTGAAAGTGTTAAAGGGGTCATTAAATAAATCAGGTGGCAGCCTGTTCTTCCGGAATACCCTTGTAGTTACACAATTTATCGTTTCCATTGTGCTGTTGATTGGTACCGTAGTTGTTTACAAGCAACTGAATTTTATTCATAAAAGAAACATCGGGTTTGACAAGGAGAATCTTCTCTATATGCCTATGACGGGCGAGATGTGGGGTAAGCTAGATGCAATGAAGGCTGCTTTAAAACAAAACCCTTTAACAACAGAATTCACAATCATAAATGATCTCCCGACAAATCTCACTTCAGGTACGATAGATGTTGTATGGGAAGGAAAAGATCCAAAGTCACAGGTAGTGATTCCCAACCTGGCTATCTCTGAAAACTTCATCAGGATATTCAAGATGCAACTTTTAAGCGGTCGGGATTTTTCTGAATCCTTTAAAGGCGATTCCTCCAACTTCCTTGTTAATGAAACTGCCCTTAAAGTTATGGGAATAAAAACCAGTGAAGCAGTAGGCAAATCCCTGTCTATGTGGGGAAACAAAGGTGTTATCATCGGCGTAGTAAAAGATTTTAATTTCAAACCTATTCAGCAGCCAATCGAACCTCTTGTTCTTAACCTCAATCGGTGGGGCGGGTTTGTAATTGTGCGAACTTCACCAGGTAATAGTGAAGCAACCATAAAAGCGTTGAAACGAATCAGCGATGATCTTAACCCGGCTTATCCTTTTGCATTTAATTTCCTTGATCAGGACATAGCTAATCTTTACCAGGGCGAGCAACGTCTCGGTACATTGTTCAACATATTTGCGGTATTGGCCATACTGATATCAAGTATGGGTTTATATGGATTGTCGGCCTTTCTTGCGGAACAACGCAGGCGCGAGATAGGGGTGAGGAAAGTACTTGGAGCTTCTGTATTCGGGATTATGTATTTATTATCCACCGGCTTCACGAAGTTAATCTTGCTGGCGATACTTATTGCTATCCCGGTTTCATGGTACTTCATCAATAGCTGGCTTGAAAGTTATGCTTATCATATTGATATAAGCTGGCTGATATTTGTAGTTGCTTCAATCATTGCTTTAATGATAGCCTGGATAACGGTAAGTTATGAGTCCCTGAAAGCAGCAGTTACAAATCCTGTCCGCAGTCTCCGATCTGAGTAAGATTAAACCTTCATTATATTGGACTATAATTATCGGGTTGTAATTATTTGGCTTTAATTATAAGACGCAATATAAAAAATGTCAATTCCAGACAGTAAATGTCCGAAAACGAACAGTTTCGTAGATTGTTAAAGCTATAACTGGCTGATCATGAGAACTTATTACAATTGGCTTATTTTTCGTGGATTCAGCAGTATTGGACATAAAATAACTGCCAACTATGCTGAGAAACTATTTTAAGGTCGCCTTGCGAAACTTATGGCGCTACAAAGGATTTAGTTTGATAAACATCCTCGGGCTTACTATTGGAATCGCGGGTTGCCTGGTAATTGGATTATTTGTGCACGATGAGCTTCAGTATGATAAATTCGTTCGCAATGGAGATAATATTTATCGGATTTATCTGAAAACCACTACTGCATCCGGCAACACATCGTCAGCAAATACACCGCCGGTTTTCGCACCTTATCTTCAGCAGCATTATCCGGAAGTAGAGAACACAAGCCGTTTGTTGATGTGGAGTGGAAAAAAATTGCTGGAAGCCGGTGATGTTCGGGGTTACGAAGAAAAAGGATTCATAGCGGATTCAACGTTCTTTGACATGTTTCCATTGGAATTTGTGAAAGGTGACAGTAAACATGGCCTGGAAGGAAGGTTATCAATTGTAATAAGTGAACCTTTAGCAAAAAAATATTTCAAAAATGCTGATCCGGTTGGCCAGGTGATCAAACTTGACAAAGTGGATTTTATTGTTAGAGGTGTTTTTGCGCCTTTACCAGAACACTTTCATCTGGACTTCAATTACATGTTGTCGATAGCTTCGGCGGACCTTCCGCGTGATCTGCTCGGAAGCTGGCGTTGGCAACAGTTTTTTACATATGTACGTCTCAAGCCTAATGCTGATATAAAGGCACTTCAGAATAAGTTCCACACAGCTATTACAAAAGAGGCACATCCACAAACTAAGGTGCAGGGATTTACTTATTTACCCTATTTCCAACCATTAAAAAGTATTCATCTTGGTTCAGCTGAGTTTAGTTTTGATATTGCGAAAAGAGGGAACGAAACTTATGTAAAAGGTTTAATAGTGATTGCCTTGTTTGTATTGGTTATAGCTTGTTTTAATTTTATCAACCTGGCAACTGCAAGGTCGTTCCGCAGGGCAAAAGAAATTGGGTTGCGGAAAGTAGTTGGGGCAGACAGGATTCAACTGATTATTCAATATACCGGTGAAACGATTTTCTTGTCATTGATTGCAATTATATTCGCTACTATATCGACCATTATTATCATTCATTACCTGAATAGCTTTACCGGCAAATCCATACAATTTAACCCTGTAATAAATCCTTTGCTTGGTTTCGCGCTCCTGGCCTTTGCTGTAATGATTGGTGTTTTATCAGGTTTATATCCTGCGTTAATTATGTCCGGTTTTCAACCGATAAGGGTATTAAAAGGGCTGAAACCAACAAAAAATACCAGCAGTTCATCCGGCAGCATCCGCCAGGCACTGGTGATAGGGCAATTTGCATTATCCGCTTTCCTGATTGTAAGCACAGTGATTGTTTACCGTCAAATGAATTTTTTACATCAGAAAGATCTTGGCTTTAGTAAAGACCAATTAATCTATTTTGATGTACGGAGTGGAGTTGCATCAAATTCACAGCTGTTTAAAGATGAATTAAAATCTTTTCCTGGCGTTATCGGAGTTACCGGTGGTTATGGACTTCCGGGCGACGCAGTGGCAGGTGATGGAATCACGGTACCGGGGAAGGATGGTGATCAATCACATGGGGCGGTACAACTGATTGTGGATTATGATTACATCCATACCATGAATTTGAAGATGGTAGCCGGACGTCCATTTTCAAAAGAATTTGCAACTGATGCAGAAGAGGCTTTTATCATCAATGAAACGGCGGTTCGGGAATTGGGATTCATTACGCCTGTAAAAGCCCTTGGTCAGCGATTGAACTGGGACAAATGGATACCTGATTCAATCAACCCCGTAAAAAAAGGAAAGGTTATAGGTGTGGTAAAAGACTTTCATGTTAAGAGTTTACATGAGAAACTAAGTACAACAGTGCTCCAGATTTATCCCCCTGTTTTAGAGAAGATGGCAGTTAAAGTCAGGACGGAAAATCTTGCAGCAACTATCAGTTCGATAAAAGCGGTTTGGAACAGGCTGGCACCTGATTACCCATTTGATTATAAATTTCTTGATGAAAATTTTGCGGCTATGTATAGCCAGGAAGATAAGCTGAGCACTATACTTCTTGTATTTACCGTTATGGCGGTTTTTGTAGGTTGTATGGGCTTGTTTGGGCTCACGGCTTTTGCAGCTGAACAAAGAGTGAAGGAAATAGGAATTCGAAAAGTATTGGGTGCCAGTGTTGCGGGTATTGTTACTATGCTTTGCAGTTCATTTCTGAGGCCTGTGATAATAGCATTCATCATAGCGTTCCCACTTTCATGGTGGATAATGAATGGTTGGTTGCAAGACTTCCCATACCGGGTTTCAATCAGCTGGGTTGTATATCTTGTCGCGGCGTTTACAGCACTAGGCATAGCACTCGTCACCATAAGTTTTCAATCTATAAAAGCGGCTACCGCGGATCCGGTCAAAAATTTAAGGACAGAATAAACCATTTTTATAGAATTTTATTTCCACATATTTATGCTGAACTAAGTAGAATTGAGAAGGAAAGATATAAATGTAATCATGTAGACCATAAAATAATCGTCATTAGGTTGTCCTGATTATTTTAATTTTGATTATGATTGATCGCGATTATTTGTTGGAAGTTTTCAAGGCTTCCCGGAATCCGTGTTTTATAGTTCTTCCTGATTCACCTGTTTTCACTATAGTTGCAGCCAGCAAGATATTTTTATCTGCCATTGCAGCTAATGAAAACGAAATCATTAATAAAAGTACAGCTGAAATTTTCCCAGGCTCTCCGGCCGCAACTAATTCAGTAACTGAATCCATCCTGATTCAATCATTCAACAAGGTCATTGTTACCGCGAAATCGCAACCCGTGGCTAACTGGTGTCCCGATCCTTCGCACCTGAATGCAAACCAGGAATTGATGTATTGGGAAGGTGAAAGCATTCCTTTATTTGATGAAATGGGTGCACTGAAATATATACTTCATTCGGCAATTGATATTACTGATCGCGAAAGAGTGGCAGAGAAGATCAGGGACAGTGAGGAGAAGAGCAGGCTGATTATGAATGCCGCGCTTGATGCAATCATTTGTATGGATATTAGAGGTGACATTACATTCTGGAACCCAAAAGCGAAGGCACTTTTTGGATGGGATACTAACGAAGTAATGGGGAAAAAGCTTTCTACATTTATTATCCCGGAAAGGTTCCGGCATCGTCATGATGCTGGTCTTGATCATTATCTTAGAACCGGGGAAAAACGGGCGCTTAACCGGATTCTTGAACTCGACGGCCTGAGGCGTGGGGGTGATGAATTCCCCGTTGAACTAACTGTTATCCCAATCAGCCAACCTAACGAATCATTTTTCTGTGCATTCATCAGGGATATATCGGCACGCAAAAAAGCAGAAGAAAATATAAAGCAACAAGCCATCCAGCTTGAAATCTCAAATAAGGAACTGGAACAATTCGCTTATGTAGCATCTCATGATCTGCAGGAACCGCTTAGGATGGTCACTAGTTTCTTAAAGCAATTGGAGAGCAGATATTCAGATATTATCGACGACAGGGGTAAACAGTATATCCATTTTGCAGTTGATGGAGCAAAAAGGATGAGACAAATCATTCTTGATTTACTCGAGTTTTCAAAAGTAGGGCGATGGGAAAAAAGGATGGAACCGGTCGACATAAAGAAACTTGTTCAGGAGAGCTTACAATTATTAGCAAACCAGATAGAAGAAGCCGGGGCTATGGTTACCATTCGACCTCTACCTGTTATTTCAACATATAAAACGCCACTAACACAGGTATTTCAAAATCTTCTAAGCAATGCTCTTAAATACCGGCAGGATGCCAGAGCACCGCTGATTGAAATCAGTGCCCAAGAAAATGAATCAGACTGGGAATTCTGCGTAAAAGATAATGGTATTGGGATAAGCAAAGAATATTACGAAAGGGTATTTGTAATTTTTCAAAGACTTCATAACCGGGGCGAGTATTCAGGTACCGGTATCGGGCTCGCAATTGTAAAAAAGATTATCACCCACCTTGGAGGAAAAATCTGGATTAATTCCCAGGAAGGAAAAGGAACAGCATTTCATTTTACCATTCCAAAATCTGATAGTTCCGGAGACTAATCAGGCCGTTTAAACAATGTCAGCATACAGAAAAACTTGAGTATTTTAGTGATGGTTTTGCGTCCGTGGGGAAATCGATGTCTCGGTATCATCTAAAAACAATTTCTGATGTTTAAAGACAAAAGGCCCGTTAAGATACTTGTAATAGAGGATAATCCGGGCGATTTCACTTTGATACAAGATTACCTCCAAGAGCAATTTGCAAATCCCGAAATTAAACATGCCCGCACTTTCGCAGGCGCCAAGGCCTTGCTCACTGTCCATGAAGCTCACTACGAAGTTATATTGTTGGATCTGTCACTTTCTGACAGGAGTGGAGAGTCATTGATAGCGGAAGTCACTTCTCTTGGTTGGGACAGTGTAGTCATTGTTCTGACCGGTTTTTCGGATATGAGTTTTAGTGTTAAATCAATCGCTTTAGGTGCAGCCGACTACCTGATGAAAGATGACATTAATGCAACCACCTTATATAAAAGTATTATCTATAATATTGAGCGCAAGAAAATGAATCAGCAATTGACTGAATCCGAAAAGAGGTTCAGCAACCTTTTTCAAATGAGCCCGCAACCTATGTGGGTGTATGATCCGGTTACACTGATGATCGTCCAGGTAAATATTGCAGCAATCAACAAATACGGATATAGCGAAGCAGAATTTCTAAATCTGAGTATTATGGATATCAGGCCTGAAGAAGATATACCAAAAGTAAGAACCCTGATTGAAAGTCGCGATCACTTGTCGCTTAACTTAACTGCTAACAGGTTCCGTCATCGAAAAAAATCCCAGGAAATAATTGATGTAGAAATTTATAGCAGCCCTATAGTTTTACAAGATAAAGCTTACCGCTCAGTAATTGCCATTGATGTAACAGAGAAGATATTAGTCGACCATAAAATCACAAAAGCAATTATCAAAACCCAGGAAGATGAGAGATATGAAATCGGCAGTGAATTACATGATAATGTTTGTCAATTGCTTGCCACAAGCCAGATGCTGCTTGGAATGCTGAAAAATTCCATTGATCCTGCCGGCACAAGATTGTTTGATCAGTGCAAACAATATATTTCAATGGCATTGAATGATATCAGGAATGTCAGCCACAGGCTTGCACCCGCCTTCCATGAAGAATCGACCATGGAAGAAGCGCTTCGTAACTTAATCAGGAATTCCAATCCTGGCAACAACCATAAAATAGCTATGAAATTTTCTGAACTTGTTAATAAAAGCCGGCTTGGGAGAGAATTACAATTAAATCTTTACCGGATACTCCAGGAGCAGCTTAGAAATATTAATAAATATGCGAACGCTCAATCAATAACAATTGATGTTGATATTGAGGAGCAAAATCTTATTATGAAGATTATTGACGATGGAGTGGGCTTTGACATTTCGGAAGTAAAAGCCGGGATAGGACTTTCCAACATGAAAAGGCGGGCTGAATTGTTTGCAGGCAAAATGAATATAGATTCATCACCAGGCGAAGGCTGTAAAATTACTGTAGAGATTCCACTTAAAAATGTTGATACTCACAGCAACAAAGAAATTGCCAATGCATAGCATTCAATGACCAGGATCACCTTGATTCGACCACTCACAACTCACAACTAAATTCAGTAGGTTTCTACTATCATCTCAACTTCAACTAACATATTAAACGGGAGCGTATTTACACCCAGGGCTGTTCTTGCATGTTTACCTTTGTCACCAAAAATTTCAACCATAAGGTCAGAAAATCCATTCATCACTTTAGGCTGATCATGGAAGTTATCTTCAGAGTTTACATATCCATTTACCTTGACTATCCTTTTCACTTTGTTTAAATCACCAAGCTCTTGCTTTAAAACAGCCAGGTGTATTGCTCCCGTCAATCTTGCAGCCTGGTAGCCCTGATCAATGGAGACATCTTTTCCCAGCTTTCCCTTTAAATATTCACCGTTTTCCAGTTGTGGCCCTTTGCCCGACAAATAGATAAGATTACCGGTACGGACAGCATGAACATAATTAGCCACTGGCGACTTAAGTTCATGCAGTTTTATTCCTGACTTTATCAGTCTCTCTTCTGGCGACTGGCTGAAGACATAAACACTTATCAAAAGGCAGGATAAAACGAAAAATGATCGCATAAACGTTGATTTGAGTTGTGAAGATATCGGATTGCCAGTAAAATGATTCTGCTAACCCCTTTATCCTGGTAAAGTCTTTTTGATAAATAAGCCTATCATATATGCAATTCGAAATATGCTGAAAAGACCAGATCTCTAAAGAATACATATCGAATAAATTTCATATTTTCAATATCAAACTTAACCTAATCTTATTTTATGCACCAACAATCTAACCGTCGTAGTTTCATAAGAACTACCTTGTCAGCTGCAGCAATAGGAGGCCTGGGCATGATTCCTTCTATATCCCTGGCGAATGATAAATTTGCTGACAGTTCTTTTTATGTAATCGGTCCAATGGAAGGTTTTTCACCCCAGATAGGTACCCTTGTAAGCATGCTAAACTATAACCGGATGACAATAATCCAGGTCGTTAAAGGGTTGACTATCCCGCAACTTGATTTTTTGCTTGATGACCAGGCAAATACAATAGGAGGATTGTTAATGCACCTGGCTGCTACTGAAAAATATTACCAGGTAAATACTTTTGAAGGCAGGCAGGAGTATAATGCAGATGAAAAAAAAATCTGGAATGCGGCATCGGAACTGGGAGATGCGGGAAGAAAAGAAATAAAGGGTAAAGAACTTTCATATTATCTGGATCTGCTGGAAACAGGCAGAAAAAAAACACTGGAAGAATTCAAAAAGAAAGATGATAAATGGCTGTTGGCTATAGATCCGATTTGGTCAAAAGAAGAAAAGCTCAACACTTATTGGAAATGGTTTCATGTGTGTGAACATGAAGCAAACCATCGCGGACAAATTTCATTCTTAAAGAGCCGGCTTCCGGGTGCTAAGAAAAGTGGGGGAGAAGGGTAGGTTTCTTTTCACATGTGATAGGAAATTTGACGCTGATTGTACATCCTTTTCCGGGATGAGAATTCAGGTCGAGTTTTCCATTGTAAGCCGCGGCCCGTCTCATCATATTGTTTAGGCCTATGCCTTCACTTGCTTTATAAGTATCGAATCCTATACCGTTGTCTTCAACTTTTAATAAGATGTCGGTTTTGTTTTGTGAGAGCGTGACTTTGACCAGGCTCGCTTTTGCGTGTTTTATAATATTATTGAGCTGTTCCTGTATTATTCTAAAAATATTTAACTGGAATTTGCTGTCCGATCCATATTCGACAAAACTGCTGGTTGAACATTTAATAACAAAGTTATTTGTCTCCATGGTATCGTTTACAATTTGGTTTATGGCATCTTTAAGACCCATGTTTTTTATCGTATCTGTTACCAGGCTGCGGCTTAAATTTCGTATTTCGTTTATCGCCATTAGCGTATATTCTGATGATTTGGTGATATAAATTTCGGCATCCTTACCACCGTTTTTTGCTATGTCGAGATAGAGCTTTGAAGCACCTAAGAGCTGATTGATATTGTCATGAAGTTCCTGTCCTATGCTGGATCGTTCCTCATCCCTGGCATCTGCCATGGCATTGGCAATCTGGAGGTCTTTAAGGTTAATTTCTTTTGCATGTTGTAATTCCACGATATTTTCTTTGTCAACCTGGACTTGTATCTGGTTTTTCAGTTCCCAAAGACTGCTTGTGTCCTGGATGCTTCCTATCAGATGTAAGGCTTTTCCTTTTTCGTTTCTAATGATACTTGCCCTTGTGGTAATGTTTGCTATTGAACCGTCATATCGTTTAATCTTAAATGAGTCGTTCCAGTTTTCAGAAATCCCATCAATTGCCAGTTGAATTTTTTGCTCTATTGCAGCTCTTTCGTCAGGCATTAATAAATTCAGGCAATCCTTATACCTGATAGTGTTGGCTCTGACACGATAGCCAAAAACTTCTTCTATGCTGTCACCAACATACATAAGCCCCGTTGCTATATTCCAGTCCCACATGACATCATATGAATTCCTGGCTATTTCTTTTATCCAGTCATTATTTTCTTCAACCAGCAATGCCGACTTTTTCAAAGCGATTTTAATGTCCCTGGCTATTGATTTTGCTTTTTTGATATCAAGGCTTTTTTGTTTAGTCTGCACCATCAACAGATGGCGTTTTGTTTTTATTTTCTGAGTACGATCAATTTTGAATTGTTTGGAAATGGCAAGCTGTATATCGTGTTCAACTGTTTCGGCTTTCACTGCATCAATATATTCTTGTTTTAGTATCTGTTGGCTCTGATCTACTATAGTTGTGATTGATTTTTCTATCCCATCATCGTCCAGAAAAACTGCCGAGGTAATCATACAACGAAAAGACTCCTGGTTTTTTTTGAAGGCCGTTCCTTCCGCACTGGAGCTTCCTTCCGCAGTCTGCTCTTTTATCATTCTGGTAAAACTGATTTCTGAAACATCAAAAATATCGGCACGGCTTTTTGATAACAATTCCTTCATTGTATATCCCAGTAACTCGCAACAGGCGGAGTTGGCGATCAGGATGTTGCCGTTGCTGACAATCGAAATAAGGTTGGCTTGTAGCGAGTGATCAAATGCTAAATGATGCAATGCATCATTGGCGGTGGATGGTAAAGGAACGTCAATACTGGCAGATTTACGTGTAGGGGTTGCAGGTGTTTTAGGCATATGGGATTAGGTTCGCTTGTAATATAGACCTATTTACCCATAAGAAATGATTAATAACAACACCATAAGATTAAATTCTGTGACATGGAGAAATAATGCTCAAAATCCAGCCAACAACACAGTTTTACCCCTATGCCTAAGTGTTTTTTGATATATGAAAAAGCGCTGAAATTAAGTGCTTCTTTAATAACGTTCATCATCAAACGATAATTTCGTATAATTTATGCTGGCCTGATAATATTTGACAAAGAGCCATGCGGTTTAAATTCATGGCAACTGCAAAACTAAGGTTGAATAAAAATGAAATGGAGCAATCATTATCTTTAACAGATGGAAAAGATGAACACCCTGGTGTGCATGGAACCAGGCAAATTTGAATACAAGGATGCCTTCCGGCCAACCATGGCTTCCGGGCATGCTATCCTTAAAATAAAAAAGATTGGCATCTGCGGTACCGATTTACACGCTTATGAAGGAACCCAACCCTATTTTTCCTATCCAAGAATCTTAGGCCATGAACTGGCTGCAGAGTTAGTAGATTGGGATGGAGCCGAAGGATTCAGAAAAGGCGAAACCGTTACTTTTATTCCATACCTGCATTGCGGTATTTGTATAGCTTGCCGACTGGGAAAAACAAATTGCTGTCAGTACCTCAAGGTGAGCGGTGTTCACCAGGATGGAGGAATGGTAGAATATTTATCTGTTCCATCTTCACTATTGGTTCATGGTAACGGCTTAACTACCGATGAACTGGCACTTGTTGAACCCCTGGCCATTGGTGCACACGGAATAGCAAAAGCTGGGATTAAAGAAAGTGAGTTTGTGTTGATCACAGGAGCAGGACCTATTGGATTGGGCGCGATGGAGATGGCAAAAATTGCAGGGGCCAAAGTAATAGCCCTGGACGTGAATGAAAACAGGCTGAAATTCTGTAAGGAAAAACTAAATGTCTTTCATACAATTAATGCATTGTCTCCAGACATCTATAATCAATTAATGGAATTAACCTCAGGTGAAATGCCAGCAACCGTAATAGATGCCACAGGAAACCTGAAAGCAATTAATAATGCTTTTAATTATATTGCTCATGGTGGGAAATATCTGCTGATTGGTTTGCAAAAAGGAGATATCACATTCAGCCATCCTGAGTTTCACAAACGTGAAGCTACATTGATGAGCAGTCGGAATGCAACGCGGTCAGATTTTGAATATGTTATTAATTGCATGAAACTCGGACTGATCGATCCCACAAATTATATTACACACCGTGTAGCTTTTACTGAAGTGAAAGAACAATTCGGCGATTGGTTAAATCCTCAAAGCGGTGTCATTAAAGTAATGGTATCAGTCTGATGAACATCAGGTTGCCGGTCTTTTATTTGGCAATCCAGGGATAATTTTTCAATATTGTTGCAGATTGCAACAATAGTAAAACTCTTCTAAATACTGCTCATTATGAAATCTTTTTTTTTATTGACACTGATTGGTTCACTTACGCTACCGGCCATAAATGCACAGACGCCCAAAACCCCTTCTGCAGGAACTATTGTAACAACCCAATATGGACAACTGGAAGGAGTTAAGGAAGCCAGCGGCATTTATGCTTTCAAAGGAATTCCATTCGCAGCTCCGCCGGTTGGCGAACTTCGATGGAAGGAACCGCAGCCTCTCAAAAAATGGGATGGAGTGCGCAGGGCAGTGGCATTTGGTCCGAGAGCTATGCAAAAACCAATTTTTGGAGATATGGGATTTCGTTCAGATGGTGAAAATGAAGACTGCCTTTATCTCAATGTGTGGACACCCGCCAAATCACCTAAGGAAAAACTGCCGGTACTTGTTTATTTTTATGGAGGTGGATTTATGGCAGGTGATGGATCTGAGTCTCGTTATGATGGCGAACAGATGGCTAAAAAAGGCATTGTTGCACTTACGGTTAACTACCGGTTAGGTGTATTCGGATTTTTCACACATCCTGAATTAACAAAAGAATCGCCGCATAAAGCATCCGGCAACTATGGTTTACTTGATCAACAGACTGCTTTAGCCTGGGTCAAAGATAATATTGCCGCATTCGGAGGTGATCCAAAACGGGTAACTATAGCCGGTGAGTCCGCGGGCTCAATTGCAGTAAGCGCATTGATGGCATCACCATTATCAAAGGACCTTATAGCCGGCGCTATTGGTGAAAGCGGTTCTATCATGGGAACGCTTACTCCGGTGACACTACCTGAAGCGGAAAAAATCTGTGTTCAGTTTGCTGATGGTCTCGGTGCTAATTCACTGGCAGCATTGAGGGCAATGCCGGCAAACCAATTGCTGGATGCAACAGTAAAA
Organism: Flavitalea sp.; assembly: GCF_035489435.1. Taxonomy (NCBI): domain Bacteria; kingdom Pseudomonadati; phylum Bacteroidota; class Chitinophagia; order Chitinophagales; family Chitinophagaceae; genus Flavitalea; species Flavitalea sp. Next base: position 25,112 of record NZ_DATHKG010000158.1, on the reverse strand, counting down.
CCGGGCGTACCAAGATTTCCGATTGTTATAGACGGATACTTCCTGCCTAAACAGCCTGTAGCAATTTTTGCAGCAGGAGAACAGGCAAAGGTTCCTCTATTGGTTGGCTGGAATTCTGAAGAGATGAGTTATCGCATGTTGTTAGGGGCAGAAATCCCAACTCCAGAGAACTATCGCAAAGCTGTTGAGAAAGCATATGGTGAAAAAACGGAAGAGGTATTGAAGCTTTATCCCGCGTCAACCCAGGATGAAGTTGTTCAAAGCGCAACTGATCTTTCCAGCGACAGATTCATTGGATTCAGCACCTGGAAATGGTCCGATATGCAGGCCAAAACAGGAACCAAACCAGTATACCGGTATTATTTCTCGCGTCCGAGGCCGGCAATGAACGCTTCGATGGGAAATGCAACACCAGGCCTTGCAGGTGGGGTTGTCAAAAATTCAGATGCACCAAAACCGCCACCAGCCCGTGGTGCTGTTCATTCGGCTGAAATAGAATATGCTATGGGTAATCTTGCCGGTAACAAGGTTTATGCCTGGACACCCGATGACTATAAAGTATCTCAAGTGATGCTTGATTATTTCGCGAATTTTATCAAAACAGGGAATCCAAACGGCAAGGGACTGCCCCGGTGGCCAACAGTTGGAGCCAATGAAGCTGAAGTCATGATCATTGATGTCAACACCCGTGCCGAAAAAGAAAAACACCGTGACCGTTATTTGTTTCTTGATCAGGCTGCAGCTAAATAGGGTCACCTGATTAAATTATTTATTAGTGATTACTTTATAAATTATTTACTACAACATCACTCATTATTCAGACAACATCACTTAGTCATATAAATATAAATTCCCGGCAGTTTTGGTTCTGCCGGGAATTATATTTTTCATTAAATGAAATTTGAATCAATACTGGTAACGGGAAAACAGGTTAATCACTTTTCAATCTTGCTGAATTGAAAACATGATAAAAAGCTTTGACATTATTTTGCTTTTTCAGCACAGGTAACCATCCATTGCACACTATATTTGTCAGTAAAACTTCCAAAATAATCTCCCCAGAACATATCCTGCAAATCCATAGTTATCTTTCCGCCTGCGGATAAAGCTTCAAATAGTTTTTTTGTTTCTGTCCTTGTATCAATATGAAGATTGATATGAATATTATTTCCAAAATTTACCTGGAAACCCATAGAAGCCGGCGCATCAGTTCCCATCAAAATGTGACCACCAATTATGGGCAACTCGATATGAACAACCATATTTTTGTCTGCTTCAGCAAGAGGGGGCATTCCTTCCTGCGGGGGCATTGATCCAAAACGGACTATCCCACTGCCACCGAAATCACCTCCAAATCTGATTTGTAAAAATTAAAAACTTCCTCGGTATTACCGGGGAAATTAAGATAAGTGCTGACTTTTGACATTGTTTAAGGTTTTGATTGTGTTATGGAATTGTGTTATAGGTGAATTGATTAATAGTCGTTATTTTTTTGGATTTTTCTTCTTTTTAGACTGAACAGCAACCAGGTATTTATCGAGCCGATCATATTTTTTATCCCAGTATTGCCGATACTGCTCAATCCATCGGGTAACATCTGCCAAATGATCCAACCTGGCTTCACAAAATCTTTCTCTTCCTTCCTTACGAACAGTAACAAGCCCACACTCCGTAAGAATTTTTATCTGTTGTGAAACCGCTGGCCGGCTGATATCAAACCTATCAGCAATCGCATTCAGGTTCATTGGCTTACCTGCAATCATCCCTATTATCTGCCTCCGGGTGGGGTCAGCTATTGCCTGGAAAACATCCCTTCTCGCTTCCATAATAGTAACGTAAGTATTTGCTTACAAATATATGAGTAAGCATTTACTTACACAAATATTGTTTTGAAAAAGTTATTCTTTTTTCAGGCAACTGATCACTACAGAATTATATTTTAATAAGTGTTTTTTTTTAAGCGGGTATGACGTTTTTAATCTTCTATCATGTAATTTGGCCCCGAATACTAATTGCTAAACCCCGACGCGATTTTCGCCGCTTAGAAACCAAAGAAACCTCAATGAAACTCAAAACGTTTGTGGCGCTGCTGCTATTACTATGCACAGTCTTGACCTCATGTAAAAAAGACTCCAACCTCAATGAAAAAGAAAAACAGGAACTCGAAGAACAAACTGCCGCACTTTTACCAAATGAAATCAGGGAACAGGAGGGGATCAGGTTTATTATCAATTATGATCAAGAAAGTGCAAAAATTGCTTTGAAGCTATTCAGAGGAACAGGAGTTGCCCAAACACCCATAAAATTAGATGAGGAACAACCATTTGTGAACTATTCCGTGTTAACAGATTCTTTGTCCGAGAACTCGGAATTTACGATCCAGGCAGATTTTTCAAGTGTTACAAAAGGCGGGACGATAGACATAACCGTAATTGGATTTACAAATCTTGACGCTTCGAAAAAGTTTACCGTATCCACCATTCAATTTTCGCCTACCGACCAGGGTTCTGTCAAAAGTATTTTACGGATGAAAAAAGGGCTTAAAAAATATTCGTTTTATGCTTTCCAATAGATAAGATGATTCCCCATTGTGGTGAGGCTTGATTATTTTAGCAATTGAAATAATCAAACTGTTCACATGAAATTAGCTACCTACAACGTTAATGGCGTTAACGGGAGACTCCCTGTTTTACTCCGATGGCTGCAAGAAGCGAAGCCGGATATAGTTTGTTTACAGGAATTGAAAGCACCCCAGGAAAAATTTCCTGAAACTGCAATCCGGGACCTGGATTACCATGCTATATGGCATGGACAAAAAAGCTGGAATGGTGTAGCTATTCTTTCAAAAGGTGTAAAGCCTGAAGAAGTAAGGCGGGCGCTCCCCGGCGATCCCGAAGACGTCCATAGTCGTTATATCGAAGCGCTTATCAATGATGTAGTTATTGGTTGTCTTTACCTGCCAAATGGAAATCCTGCCCCGGGGCCAAAGTTCGATTATAAGCTTGCTTGGTTCAAGCGTTTGCATGCACATGCAAAACAGTTGTTGGCCCATGATGTTCCGGCTGTACTTGCAGGTGATTATAATGTAATGCCCACTGAGCTTGATGTATATAAACCTGAACGGTGGTTGGATGATGCACTTTTCAGACCTGAAGTGCGTACGGCTTTTAAGAAACTTGTTGAACTTGGCTGGACGGATGCCATCAGGAAACTCTATCCTGATCAGAAAATCTACACTTTTTGGGATTATTTCCGAAACGCGTATGCCCGGGATGCCGGTTTACGAATCGATCATTTTTTATTAAGCGAACATATAAGCGACCGTCTTATCAGCGGTGGAGTGGATCGTCATGTGAGAGGCTGGGAAAAAACCAGCGATCATGCACCAACCTGGATCGAGCTAAAAGACAAGTAATTAATTTCGGTGCCTGTGCCATAAAGTCAGCTTAATCAATCTGGTGAAAAGTTTGTGAATGTAGTATATGCTTCAGACAATATCTTTCGAACCAGGCACAGATAAAGATCTGCTTGATTCATATAGTGAAACGGTCAGTGCTGCATCCGGGCATGCTTCAGATGCGGTGGTTCATATAATAGTTGAAAAACAGGTTAAAAACCGTCAAACGGGGCAAAAGTCTGCCGCATCGGGCAGCGGCACTGGCTTTATCATCAGTAGTGATGGTTATATAGTTACCAATAATCATGTTATTGAAAATGCCACTACTATTAAAGTTATTTTAACAAGTGGCACCGAAGTGATAGCACAGCTTACCGGCAGGGATCCAAGTACTGACCTGGCCGTTATCAAGATCCATGAATTTGGTTTGAAGAGTCTCCGTTTCGCCGATAGTAAACAATTAAAACCAGGCCAGATTGCTATTGCTATCGGTAATCCAATGGGACTCCAGTTTACAGTAACAGCGGGCGTTGTAAGCGCACTTGGTAGAACCCTCAGGGCATCCAACGGAAAACTTATTGATGATATTATCCAGACAGATGCTGCTCTTAATCCTGGTAACAGTGGTGGTCCATTATTGAACAGTGCCGGTTTAGTAATAGGAGTTAACACGGCTATAATTAACGGCGGACAGGGGCTTTGTTTCGCGGTAAGCAGCAATCTTGCAGCTTATGTTGCAGGAAAACTAATAATGGAAGGTAAAGTCCGTCGTGCTTTTCTGGGTATAGCCGGAAACACCATAAACCTTACAGAAAGAATGATTTCTTCTAACCGGCTATCAGTCAAAACAGGTATTTATGTCAGCGAGGTAGTGACAGATGCGCCGGCAATAAATGAAGCTATACATGTCGGGGACATCATTGTGTCTTTTAATGATCAGCCCGTTGCCGGCATAGACGAACTTCATGGTAAACTCAAAGCTGAAATGATTGGAGAATATGTTCAACTGAGTGTTTTGAGGAACGGATATAAAACGGATCTTACTGTTATGCCAGGGGAATCACAGTAATCTTTAAAGGTTATTCCAGGACAATCAATGTAATTCTCTTAAGATTTCAAATTCATTTAAGATTTTCTCTTGCAAAAGGCTTGATTTTGAAAACTCATATCCTGAGGTTATCGCTTTTTTGAAGCAAACAAAACGAAGCCGTATTTGTTATTAGTAAACCACCAACCAAAATACTCAATATAATTTTTATCAAATGTTGAAAATTCCGATATCTGTACTCGAACTGGCAATCGTAACCGAAGGTGGCAATGCAGCTACTGCTATTGCGGGAACAGTTGAAGTCGCGAAACGGGCAGAATCCCTGGGTTATACAAGAATCTGGATGGCCGAACATCATAATATGGAACATATTGCCAGTTCTGCTACCGCCATTCTTATTGGTCATGTGGCTGGTAAAACGAACCATATCCGTGTGGGTTCAGGCGGTATTATGTTGCCCAATCATACACCTTTGGCTATCGCGGAACAGTTTGGCACCCTTGAAACCATATATAACGGAAGAATTGACCTGGGGCTTGGAAGAGCACCCGGTACAGATCAGGCTACTGCTGCAGCGTTGCGTCGTAACAACATGAATTCAACTTACAATTTTCCCACAGATATCAGGGAGCTTCAAACATATTTCAGTACGCGCAACAGTAGTTCCAGGGTACGTGCCTTTCCGGGTGAGGGATTGAGCCTTCCAATCTGGATACTTGGCTCGAGTACTGATAGTGCACATCTCGCAGCCCAGATGGGTCTGCCTTATGCATTTGCCGCCCATTTTGCACCGGCACAGTTCAGGCAGGCAATTAACATTTACCGCCAGGAATTCCGCCCTTCACCACAATTGGATAAACCATATGTGTTGGCTTGTGTAAATGTAATGGCTGCCGATACGGATGAAGAAGCTGAATTTCTTTCGACCAGTCTATACCGGATGTTTATGGGTATTCTTACCAATACCCGAAGTCCTTTGCAACCTCCGGCGCCTTTGGGTCCGGAGTTCTACACTCCTGATGTTAAATATGCTGTTGACAGCATGACTTCCTGCACATTCACAGGGAACGAAGAAACATTAAGGCAAAAACTTTCGGTTTTCATAGCTGAAACCGGTATAGATGAATTGATGGTTACCAGCCATGTGTATGACCCCGCCGCGAAACTCAAATCTTTCTCCATATTGAAAAACGCAATGACGATTAAGGAATACGAGTCAAATACGGTGATCTGATAACAAATACAGTGATCTGATAAACAATGCAGACTTTGACCCAGGCCATAAATTAATTAAGGCCAATTGAGGCAATTTTGATGGATTTTGTTTTGTTATCTGTCCAGGCGATGAACAGTTCAGATCCGCTTTTTGCTATTTGCGGAAAACCACTTGACCTTGCTTCCGAAGATTGAGCTACGATTATTGTTGCGTCTCTCGTTCCATCATCATGCACTTTTGCAAGCTTAATCGTTGAACCCTCCATCCATGAAACCATCGCCGTTGCACTATCAAGCAAAACCATATCAACCCGGCCAAGTGCCTTTGATTCACTAACCTTTACTGGCGCCTTGAAACTTTGACCACCGTTATTTGAAAAGGCAAACTTTACCACACCAATACCATTTTCCACTGTGAACCAGGCTACTCCAAGATTGTTGTCTATTGCTTCAGCCCGTGGACCGTTAACAGGACAGCCTTCGATCTTCCAATTATCAGCATATATGAGGGCCAGTTTTGACCATTCACCGTTTACCATTCGCACAAGACTCATATCCCTGATTTCAGCATCTGATCTATCCCGATATATGATTATAGGGCCTTCCTTACCCATACTTATGCTTGTCTGGCAACAATCACAAACCCTGTTATCCAGTTCCCATTCCTTTTCCTTTTGTCCATACTTGTCAATTAGTGCGGCACGAAGGCTCATTTGACCATGATGTCCTTCATGTCCGGATGAAGAAATTTCAGCTGTGTTCCGGCCATCCAGCCATGACACGAAATATTTCTCATCATATGGAACTACCGACAAAAAACCATGTTCTGCTTTCTTTCCATCCTCGTTTAATAACTTTGGTTTAGTCCAGGTTTTGCCCAGGTCTGCTGATATAACATATCTCACATCATAAGTATAGGCACCGGAATCACTTTTTTCAAGAAACATTGCCATTAGGTGATTGTTGCCGTTACTTGCTATAACGGGATAATCTGCCCAGTTTACAAACCAGTTAACCCCTTCAGCAATGGAAACGGCTTTTGTCCATCCATTATCATGAAAAGTGGAAAATCTCAACTGGTAAGCATTACCTTTTTTTTCGATCCATGAGAGGTATACAAGGCCATTTTTATCTGTAACAAGATAGGGCTCGCCACAGGAATCCGTAGCTGGTGACTGCAGGATTTTTATTGCTTTTGGGGGTTTGGTTTTTTCATTCTTGCTGCCGTCATTGCATCCGGTTAGAAAAATAAATACACAGATGCCTGAAAAAATCTTATTGATCATTAATGCTGATTATAAGGTATTTAAAATTATTTTCTTTGTGATGTCCAATAATACATTTGAGATGTCCAATAATACAAATGTCGATTGTTATAAGATGGAAAGTACATCATTTTAACTGTCTGCAAAGTCAGACGCAAAATCGAATATTATGCAGGAATACATGTTAATTTTCAGGCACGAAGACGGGACGAAAGATGCTTCTCCCGAGCAAATCCAGGAATGGATGAAACAAACTATGGATTGGATAGGAGGCATAGCAGCCCGGAATAAGTTCAGCTATGGGAATGGCTTACCATTCGATGACAGCCGGGTTGTCTGGCATAACAATGTAGTCACGAATGGTGCTTTTGGTGATATCAAAGAAACAATTGGCGGATACATAGTTGTTAAAGCAGACTCAATAGACGAAGCCGTCGAGTTTGCCAAAGGTTCACCGGTTTTACAAGGTGAAGGCAACAGCGTGGAAGTCAGAAAAATCGCAAAAGGCGACGGAATTCATTAATGGATAACTACCACTGTACTTTAATAGTGCAGTGGTTTTTTTTATGTTGAAAACGGAAATTATACCAGGACTATTCAAAACTGAATTCAGCAAAATTTGCTCAGTACTTTGTAAATACCTGGGCATTCAGCACCTTGATGCAGCTGAAGATATCGCCAGCGAAACATTTTTATCGGCGCTCGAAACCTGGCCATATAAAGGTATTCCTGAAAACCCGACAGCATGGCTGTATACAGTTGCAAAAAACAAGGCCCGCAACTTCATGATCCGGAAAAATCTTTTCAATTCAAAAATTGCGGGTGAATTATCAGCGACGATCCGGAATGAACAACAAATGGAACCAGATCTTTCCATAACAAACATTGCTGACAGCCAGCTCCAGATGTTATTTGCCGTTTGTGATCCCTCGATATCATTTGAATCCCAGATTGGCCTGGCACTGAGAATACTTTGTGGATTTGGTATTGACGAAATAGCCTGCAGTGGCAATCGATGAAGCCACCAAACTAGGCCTGGAAGGAAACAGGTTCTATCATGCGTTACTTGGCGAATTATATACTGGCAATGACAACTCCGTGGCCAGGGAACAATTTCAAAAAGCAATAAATCTCACCAACGCTTTTGCAGAAAGGGAATCACTTCAAAGAAAATCAGAACAACTTTAGTATTCAATGAAGTCTTATCATGCAAATAAGTCATAGCATGTATATAAGTCTTAGCCTATATATGCGGTCTTAGCATCCAATGAATTCTCAGCATTCAAATAAATTCTACGCATCCATCGAAGTTTTTAATCCACATGAAATATATGTCGTTTTTTTCCAATTTACAGCCCTTTTGCTTTGATACCTTTCGCTAAAATAATCAAAATGCAAAACGAAAAGGATATATTTTTTCAGAATTGTCTTGCCTGGGACCGGGCTATGGAAAAAAATAACGCTGAAGAGATTGGAAGTTATATGGCTAATGACTGGATCTGCGTTGCCACTGATGGTGGCATAACCTCCAAAGCAGCATTTCTTTCAGAAATAGATTCGGGCAATTTATCACATACTAAAATGAGCAGTGATGAACACGAAATCCGGTTATACGATCAAACAGCAATCCTCATAAGTAAAGGCATCAGCAGTGGAACCTACAAAGGCGAAGCTTTCACATTTTACGAATGGTCCACATCGGTATTTGTATTAAAAGACTCCCAATGGTTATGCGTAGTCACAATGCTCACACCTTCAAGAGAATTATTAGCAAAAGAAATATGAATTATGAGTGATGAGTTGTGAAATTCATCACTAACTCATAACTCATAACTCATAACTCATAACTTCTTAACGGTTTTTTCCCTAAATTGAGTTCCCATGAATGCTACCTTATCCAGGAAACGCTGGTACCAACTCATACCGGTTGTATTTATAACTTACAGTCTCGCTTATCTCGATCGCGCCAACTTTTCTTTTGGTGTAGCCGGTGGTATGGCAAAGGATCTTCAGATTACCGCTGCCACTTCATCATTGTTAGGTTCGCTGTTTTTTCTTGGTTATTTTTTTTTCCAGATTCCAGGAGCTCATTACGCAGCTAAACGTAGCGCGAAAAAACTTGTATTCTGGTCACTGTTATTCTGGGGTTCGCTCGCCGCAGCTACTGGTATTGTCAGCAATGTAAGCTGGCTTATTGTTATTCGCTTTATGCTCGGGGTAGTTGAAAGTGCGGTGATGCCGGCTATGCTTATATTCTTAAGCAGGTGGTTCACTAAATCCGAGCGGTCAAGAGCAAACGCTTTCCTGATTCTTGGAAATCCAGTGACTATATTGTGGATGTCGATTCTTTCAGGTTACCTCCTTAACTCATTCGGATGGAGATGGATGTTTATTATCCAGGGGATTCCTGCAATCATCTGGGCATTTTTATGGTGGATGCTTGTGGAAGATCAACCCCGTGATGTGAAATGGCTGACCTCCCCTGAAAAAGAAGCACTTGAAACAGCGCTGGCCAATGAGCAACAGGGTATCAAACCGGTGAAGAATTATATAGCAGTATTCAAATCCCGTGCGGTTATTTTATTGTCATTACAATATGCATGCTGGAGTATCGGAGTCTATGGCTTTGTTATGTGGTTGCCATCGATCATTAAATCAGCGCCGGATATTGATATAATAACTACTGGCTGGTACTCCTCATTGCCATATGTATTTGCAGTTATCGGTATGCTGACTGCATCCTATTTTTCAGATAAAACTTTAAACAGGAAAATATTCGTGTGGCCATTCCTGTTGGTTGCTTCCTTAGCATTTTATACATCTTATCTAATTGGCCCGGGAAATTTCTGGTTATCGTTCACTTTGCTGATCATAGCCGGTACGGCAATGTACGCGCCATATGGTCCTTTTTTTGCCATTATCCCCGAAATCCTTCCCCAGAATGTAGCAGGGGTTGCCATGGCGCTAATAAACAGTTTTGGGGCCCTAGGATCCTTTGCCGGTGCTTATATTGTAGGGAGACTAAATGCTGACACCGGGGGTTATGGTGCATCTTATATTTTTATGTCTGTGGCACTCCTGATATCGGCATTGATAACGCTTGTCGCTGTGAAAAACAAACAATAGCATCATTGAGAAGCAATCGTATTATTGGACAGGCAATAGAATCATTTTGATTTAACTGCCTTCAGAAGTTCCTTTACCAATCCATCAAGTTTCCTGCTGTCGATCCAGCGAACCACCATCACCAGTTCATTCTCCGGATCAACATAAATAATATTCGCACCGTTGCCTAAATGAATAAAGGCAGTAGCAGGCGCAGAAGGCATCAGTTTTTTATCCAGGTTGAGATACCAGTTCATAAATCCGTACCCGGCTTTTCCAGGAGTAGGGGTGAGGGCTAGCTTTATCCAATCACGGCTGATCAGCTGTTTGCCTCTCCAGTTTCCCATATGCATAGTTAGCAGTCCAAACCTTGCCAAATCATAGGCATTGATAAGCATGCCACCGCCCCAATGACCTCCGCCACTGACACTTTGAATTGCATGTCCATCCAACACTATCCATGCGTTGCGATAACCAGTCCATCTCCAGGAATTAGAAGCACCAATAGGATCCATTATCTTTTCTTTAAGTACTTCGGGTAAGGATCTCCGCCATACGCTGGTTGCTGCCAATGCGAGCGCATTAACGCGTACATCATTGTATTCCCATACTGAACCGCTTTTATGACGCGGCCTGTTTTTCCAGTCAACCTGGCTGCTGTCTGGCCGGTCCGCCCATTCAGGCTTACCCCACAAAGTGCCTTCCCAATCACTCGTTTGCCTGAGCATATCATTCCAGGTGATTGTACGATTATGGATAGTAGAAAACGGATTCAATAATTCAGAGACTATTCCCGCGTTTGAACCGGTTGCGTTTGTACCGGTATTAAGTATTTCAATCGGCGGTACATAAGAAGCCACGGTATCCTGCACATTCCTGATCAATCCACTGTCTATTGCAAGACCGACAACAGTACTCAGGAAACTTTTGGTAACACTGTGCGTCATGTCACATCTCAGTGGCTCACCCCAGGATTTAATAATAAAACCCTTGTAAACGATGATACCTGTTGGTTCACCGCGATCAGGCATCGGGCCAATTATTTCTCCAAACGGTTCCTTTCCAAATGTTGCAGCCTGGTCGTTTCTGAGAATGCGCGGGTTTTTGGATTCGTTTAAAATGGCATAAGCTACAGTGGAGTCTAAGGCGGCAGGGTTAAGTCCCATTGACGCAGGAGTTCTGATATCCCAACTACCGGCTGGTGGAAAGTATAAGGAAGCTTTTGAAATTACACTCTGCTGACCCGTGACCGTGTCTTCAAAAAAGATAAAAAAGAATATTGCCAATAAAGTTTTAATTGCTGGCGACTGAAATGATTTACTCAACTTATAGTTATTTTATTACAGCAAGTTAATACATTCAATACGAGCAAATGTTTCAATCAACCTTGTATCAATCCGGGGATCTCAGAGAATCTATCGGGTTTACTATTGCTGCTTTCATCGATTGGTAAGCTACCGTGATCAGGGCAATAGTCGTTGCAGTTAAACCAACGGCCACAAACATCCATCCTGTGATTTCAATACGATACTCATAATCCTTTAACCAGCCATTCATCAGCCACCAGCCAAAAGGCATGGCAATTAACATTGAAATGATGATCATTCCAATAAAGTCCAGCGCGAGCTTCCCTGCAATATTAGAAGCATTTGCGCCCAGGATCTTCCTTATTCCAATTTCTTTAGTGCGGTTTGCTGCATTAATGCCAGATAATCCGAACAAGCCCATACATGCTATAATAATAGCAAACACGCAACTGCCCTGCACCAATTTCTGCCAGCGTTTATCTGCTTCATACATTCGCGCTATGGTGTCGTCAAGGAATGTGAATTCGAATGGCAGATTATTGCTGAATGTTGCCCACTCTTTTTTTATCTTATTGATTGCTGCCTGCATTTGTCCAGCCTGCACCTTGAAGAGGAAATTCCGGGCATATCGCCTGGTTAAGATATGCTGCCTTGGTTCAATTTTCTTTGCCAGGCTTTCAAAATGGTAATCTTCAACAACACCAATAATTGTTGACCTGATGTCTTCATTATAAACTCCGATCTTCGCATTTTTACCCAGCATATTGAATAGGGTTTCATTAATCACAGAAGCGCTTATATCAGATGAAGTATCTGATGTCATTGTTCTTTGAAATGACCGGCCTTTTAAAATTTTAAGATCAAGCATTTCAAAAAAGTCATAGTCCACCGACAGCTGCTTCAACCATTTCTGCTCACCATTCAACATAAATCCATTGGTACTGCCAATACCATCCATACCACCATTCATAACAGTATACTGCCGGATAATCGGCTCCCGGGTTACCCAGGTTTCGAATCTTTCCCGGATTTTTTTTGTGAACTCCATATCAAAACCCTGGTTTTTAACAATCAGGATTTGCTCTTTATCAAAACCCAGGTCCTTATTGAAAATATAATTCATTTGCTTTGTAATCACATATGCAGCCATCATCAATACTATACAACATGAGTATTGAACGATAATCATGAGCCTGGAAAATGCAGGGCTTATTTTGAAGGTTTGGGAACTCTTTACTATACTGATAGGTTTGAGGGCTGATATAACGCGTGCCGGGTAGTAACCAGCTATAAAACCGAGTAATGCAGACAGGATGACCAGTGCCACGATAACTTCGCCAAAGGAAAAATTTTTCAATGAAATAGAACTTCCTGTAAGATTGTTGTAAAAAGGTAACATAAGCCATGCAAGGCAAAATCCCATGGTTACTGAAAGCAAGACTATAATTTGTGTTTCGATCCAGAATTGAAACACAACAGATCTTTTATCAGCCCCCATAATTTTTCTTACACCAACTTCCCTGGACCTTGAAGCTGCATTTGCTACAGTCAATAATATATAATTAATGGAAGCAAGTAATAGGATAATAATAACCAGGCAAGCGAGTTGATACAGGTTTTTCGCATTCGTATAATGCCCCCATGGCGATGAAACATTATAATGTGCTTTTGCCAGCGGCCTGAGGAACCACCGCAAAGTCTGGGGATCAAACCCATCCATTCTTGTTTTCTTGTCTGAAAAGAAAGGCTCTGTGAAATAACTTTTCACCCATTTGTTCATTTTGGTTTCAAAAATTGAAGCATTCACATTGTCTTTCAATTCAACCAGCATCAGATGGTGTAACCAGTTGAATCTTTGTTTAGAATACTCTTCATAATTTGCTGCTGCATCCAGGGGCAGGATGAAACTATATTTTATACTCGAATTTTGCGGTGCATCTTCTACGATTCCGGAGACTTTAAAAACCGCGGAATCCAAATCCGTGATAGTAATTGTTTGTCCAATCGGATTTGCGTCACCGAAATATTTTGCGGCCAGGGTTTCAGATAGCACTATGTTATTCTTGTTATTTAGAACCGTTTGAGGATCGCCGTAGATCATTTTAAACGACAACGATTGAAAAAACTGTTGCCCGACAAACAGGCTGTTATCTTCCTTAAAAATTTTATTGTTAACCTGTACAAAGGAAGGTCCTTCACTTTTCATTGGAATTACATTCTCAACTTCGGGAAAATTTCTTTTCAGATCTTCAGCTGTAACTAGTGGGAAATTGAGTTGATTTTTTAAATCATCATCTTTAGTAAGAAACGAAAGCAGGTGTGGCTTTTGTTCTTTTCCGGCATGATTCCAAAATTCGGTCATCTCAAGCCTGTACAAACGGTCTTTTTTTTCATGAAAGATGTCATACGATTGTTCGTGCCGGATATGAAAATACAAAAGCAGGCAGAATGCTACAGATAAGGATAGTCCAACGATGTTAATGATAGTGAAGATTTTATGTTTTCGAAGACTGCGAAAACCTGCCTTCAGATAATTCTTAAACATTGAAAAAGTTTTGGTTGGTAAAACAGATCTGATTTCCTGCCTTTCGGAAGGCTATTAAATTAAGCAAAACTTGAGTATGCATAACCTGGCTTAAGCATTTTTTAATATGGCGGGCATGTTTTTCGTAACATTTGGTCGGATCCGACTTGCCTTGGCGTATTTATTGCCGCCGGATATTTCAAAGATTTGTATGAAAACATGGGAACAACAGGTTATTGTTATAACCGGCGCATCCAGCGGTACCGGTAGAGCAATTGCAACGAAACTGGCTTCAAAGCAACCTATCCTGGTGCTCGCTGCCCGGCGCGAACATGCATTGGAAGAAGTAGCTGCAGAATGCCGGGAATCCGGTGCCTCTGTTCAAATCATGGTCACAGACACCCGTAATGCGAATGATGTTCAGCACCTGGCAAAGGTTGCCGCCGAAATAACCGGAAGCATTGATGTGTGGATAAATAACGCAGGGGTTCTGGCAGCCGGAGCATTAGAAGATGTGCCACCTGCAGTGAATGAACAGGTTATTCTTACTAATTTGGTTGGTTATATTAATGGCGCTCACGAGGTAATACCATATTTCAAACAACAGGGCTATGGGATTCTTTTCAACAATATTTCAGTGGGTGGCTGGTTCCCTACGCCTTATGCAGCAGCATATTCTGCCAGTAAATTTGGATTGAGGGGGTATTCCGAATCCCTGAAGGGAGAATTGAGTCACTACCCTGATATCCATGTAGTAGACCTGTATCCGGCCTTCCTGGATACGCCAGGTATTCAACACGCCGCGAATTATACAGGTAAAGTCATTAAACCGGCAGCTCCTGTCTATGATCCTATAAAAGTTGCGGAGGCGATAATTAAGCTTATCGAGAACCCAAAATCAAGAAAAACTATTGGTGCTGCAGCGGGTTTTCTAAAACTCGCTTATGCGCTATTTCCAAAATTAAGCCGAAACATAACAGCCAGTGTCATCCGCAAATATGTTCAGAAAGCAGAACCTATAAGGCATACTGCCGGTAATACTATTCTGCCCCTTGAATTCGGTACCAGCATTCATGGGGGCTGGGATAAAAAAATCAACCCAAGCAAAACTGTTATAGCAGCGGCAGTATTAGCCGCGGTTACTGCCGGCTTAATATCCTATAACCGGAGTACTTCTGCCAGATAGATTCATTGTTCAGTTTTACGGTCCCCGAGTTTCCAGTTATCCGGTTTCCCGTGCTCATTTCTTTTTTTACCTATTGGTATTACCTGTGTAGATTGCTGATTATTCTTTTTGTTCAGGAACTCCTGCACCTCCTGTGAGTAACGGCTGAGCTGCACGATATTAAAATACTTAAGGTCACGGTAAACACCATTTGCTTTCATCTCATATTGGTTCCAAAGTTTGTCAATCGGTTCTTCTTCTAAAACACGGACAGCGGAGATTGATTTGCCACCAGATGGCACAATTGTAATAAGATAAAAAGCAGTTTTCATGACTTAAATTGAATGCTAAAATATTTAGTATTCCTTAACCAGCAAAATAATGTTTACCTTAAAACCAAATTCTATTTAAAATGCGTCTCCCTATCCAAGAAGCCAATGATTTTCTTAACGCCAATAAAGACCTGCTGGAAGAAATGAATCGTTATTATGTTGAGAGGAGACAAGCTCAAGATGAGGTAAATGAAGGTGACGAAAAAGTGATGAATCAATATCACAGGCTTAAGACATATATACTCGAAAAAAAGATGGGGCTGTTAACCGGGAAATAAATAAAAGCCTGATTACCCCTGGTTGTCTTCAAATTTCAAGTGACAAAGTCATCTGTTCATCTTCAAGTGATAAAAAACTGTGTCAACTTTCATAAATACAAATCTGTAATATTTTTTTCAATCCATAACTCATCTCAGTTATCATTTACCTGCCTGGCATTATTTTTTTGTATAAAAGAAAATGCTGAATCGGTAAAAAATCACCTTTGATAACCGGTTCAAAACCATGGGCACGCATTTCCTTATCTACCTGCGCCATGGTCATCTTATGTACCGCTTTAATGGGAACCTTGGGGTCTTCACCACGATATTCTATCAATAAAATCTTTCCTGTTGGCTTGAGACTTTTGCTAACAGAACGAATAACTTCTTTAGGCCAGGCAAGTTCATGGTAAACATCAACCATAATCGCAAGATCAACCTTGTTATCAGGTAGATTTACATTGGCAGTATCCCCCTTTACTACTTCAACGTTTGGTGTTTTCAGTTCTTTTTTGCGTGCATTTAGATATTTTATCAATTCATCCTGTAGTTCAACAGCATATACTTTTCCATCGGGCACTTCCGCTGCGATCCTGAAAGTATAATAACCAGTTCCCGCGCCGATATCAGCTACTACATCCCCGGGTTTTAATTGCATTTTGGAGATCGCCAATGCCGTATTTTCTTCCAGTTGTCTTTCCGGCCTTTCAAGCCAATCTGCTCCTGTAGCACTCATTACCCGGGCAATTTCTCTTCCGAGAAAATACTTGCCTGTTCCGTCCTGGGTTGCTGTACGATAAATATAGGTAGTGTCAGTAGCTGCATTGCTAACCTTGCCCGTTGATGGCTGACTGTTCACGGTGGCGGACATATATAAGAGCGCAACTATGAGGGAGATTTTCATACAAACTTATTACACAATTTAGCTACATTTTGTTTAGGGATTGAAATGGAGCTATTATCGAAAATTCAGAGAAAAGCTTGAATTGTGTATGTTTGGAAAAAGAAGAAATGATATTACGCATGACTTTTGTATCTACCTACCTGGTTATGATTTTCATGACGGCTGTGGCCCAAAATAAAAATGATACCGTCTATGCTCTGAGACCTGACAGGGTTTTTGATGGCGAAGAAATGCATGAGGGATGGCAGGTGCTGGTAAAACACAACCTGATTGTGGCGGTCGGGCCCGTAAAAGATTTACCAAAAGGTGTAACAATTTTATTGCTGAAAGGAACCACTATTTTACCTGGACTTATAGAAGGACACAGTCATCTTTTTTTACATCCGTATAATGAAGTTACCTGGGACGAACAGGTACTGAATGAATCCCGTGCAGAACGAACTGCAAGAGCAGTTAATCATGCCCGCGCTACATTGATGGCAGGTTTCACAACCGTTCGCGATCTTGGAACAGAAGGTGCAGGCTATGACGATGTTGGACTTAAAATAGCCATTGAAAAAGGCATAGTTCCTGGTCCGCGTATGTTGATTGCTACCAGGGCCATAGTAGCGACTGGCAGCTATGGACCTAAATCTGGCGTGGCGGAAATCGATTTTCCAAGAGGAGCAGCAGAAGCAGGAGGAATGGAAGCACTCAGCAATGAGGTACGATATCAGATCGGCAAAGGGGCGGATCTTATCAAGATCTATGCGGATTACCGCTGGGGTCTCAACAAACAGGCTGCACCTACTTTTACCCAGGCGGAATTAACCCATGCGGTCGAACTAACGGCCTCGGGTGGCCGAAAGGTTGTGGTTCATGCCTCTACAGAAGAAGCGATGCACAGAGCGGTGATGGCGGGAGTTTCAACCATCGAGCACGGTGACGCAGGTACACCGGAAATATTTGCCCTGATGAAATTGAAGGGCGTTGCATTATGCCCCACACTGTCTGCCGGTGATGCTGTTGAACAATACAAAGGCTGGAATAAATCTGCCGGGAAAGAGCCGATAAGAATTATCGAAAAACGTAAGAGCTTTGCAGCTGCCCTTGCTGCGGGTGTAACCATTTGTATGGGCGGCGATGTTGGCGTTTATGCCCACGGTGATAATGCAAGAGAAATGGAGATGATGGTTGACTATGGAATGAAACCGATTGATGTGCTGAAGTCTGCCACTTCGGTGAATGCTGACGTATTTGGTATTTCCCGGGAAGTTGGAAGGCTAAGACCTGGCCTCGTAGCTGATATAATTGCAGTAGATGGCAACCCTTCAGTATCTATCAGTGATGTTCGCAAGATAAGATTGATAATCAAAGACGGGAAAAGAGTTATGAGTTATGAGTGATGAGTTATGAGTGAGTGATGAATGAGTTTATGAGTGGAACACAGTGAATCATAACTCTTAACTAAAAACCTAATCTCTCCACTCATCACTCATAACTATATTAACTACATTAACATATGAAAAAAATAACGCGGGTCTGGCACGGGAGAACGAATGCTATTCATGCCGATGAATATCTTCATTACGTGGAGGCAACCGGTATGAAAGAATATAGAAAAATTCCGGGTAACTTGTCGGCAAGGATACTAAGAAGGATAGATGGTGAAATTTGTCACTTTCTGACTGTGACTGAATGGGATTCTTATGATAGTATCAAGGCTTTTGCGGGAGAGGAGTACCAGAAAGCGAAATATTATCCGGAGGATAAATTGTATTTACTTGAGTTTGAAGATAAGGTTGTCCATTACGAAACATTCGAATATTGATCGGTTGGGGTGTATTTTCTATATCTTTAAGAACAATAACCGGGAAACAATGAAACACTTTTTAATTATTATTTTTCTTGTCAGCTTTTGTTTTTGTGCCACATCAAAGAAGACCAGCAAGCAGGATGGCTGGATCTCTTTGTTTGATGGTAAATCACTTTCGGGTTGGAAGATTAATGAACACGATTCGACATTTTCAATCGAAAACGGAGCCATCAAAGTTAATGGCCTTATCTCACATATATTTTATGATGGGCCCGTTATGAACCATATGTTTAAAAATTTTGAATTTAAGGCCCGGGTTATGACTACGCCCGGTTCGAATTCAGGTATATACTTTCATACCGCTTTTAAGCCGAAAGGGTTCCCGTCAAAAGGTTACGAAGTTCAGGTTAATAATTCACACACCGACTGGAGGAGAACAGGAAGTCTTTACGCAGTCCAGGATGTAAGAAAGTTATATGTAAAAGACGATGAATGGTATACTGAATACATCAAAGTACAGGGTAAAAGGATAACGATAAAGATAAATGACTCCACAGTGGTTGATTATACCGAACCAGAAGGAATTGAAAATACGAAGGGGAGAGCAGAAAAACGTATTGGCACCGGAACTTTTGCTTTACAGGGCCATGATCCTAAAAGCAAAGTGTTCTATAAAGACATATACGTAAAACCACTGCCTGACTAATGATATTGCCCAGGAATTAATTATAAATTTATACTTCAACCAAAACTTTTCATACTTCAACCAAAACTTTCATACTTCAACTAAAACTTTTTATACTTCAACTAAAATTGTAATTACCGGTAACCCTGGGCCTGCAACTGAAACAGTTCTGCATACCGACCATCTTTCTCCAAAAGTTCTTCATGGGTACCGGATTCAATCAACTGTCCCTTTTCTAGAACCAATATCCGGTCTGCCATCCGGACAGTTGAAAAGCGATGAGATATCAGCACAGCCGACTTGCCCTTAGTGAGCTCTGCAAAACGCTGAAACACTTCATATTCGGCCCTGGCATCCAATGCGCTGGTGGGTTCATCCAATATCAGTAATTGTGCATCTTTCATATAAGCTCTCGCAAGAGCTATTTTCTGCCATTCGCCACCTGATAACTCGACGCCATTATTGAAACGACGGCCAAGCGCCTGGTCATATTGTGCAGGTAGTTTGAGGGCAAGCAAATCTGCCAGACTTTTTTCGGCCGCAGTTTTAATAAGCGGGCGATTTTTTTCTTCGGCTATATTACCCACCGCGATATTCTGAGCAAAGGTCATCTGGTATCGCAGATAGTCCTGGAAAATGATACCCATGTTTAACCGAAGATCTTTAAGATCATATTCCTTTAAATCAATTCCATCCAACAATATGCGTCCTTCTACCGGATCATAAAGCCTGGCAAGCAATTTTACAAGCGTGGTTTTGCCCGCGCCATTCTCACCAACCAGCGCAAGTTTTTCATTGGGATGAAGTGTGAAATTCAGATGCCGGTTAGCCCAGCGATCAGTATGAATATAACGGAAACCGACATTCTCAAATCGAAACCCTTGTCTTATGGGTTTTGGAAATGGAAGAGGATTAACGGACACCTTAATTTTGGGCTCTATCTCAAAGAAATCAAAAAAGTCACGCAAATAAATGGCTCCCTGTGACACACTTGTAAACCTGTTGAGTATACCTTCAAGCAAACCCCTGAGTTGTCTGAAAGAACCTGCCAGGAAAGTGAGATCCCCAATAGATATCTGACCCTGGGCTGTTTTCAGAATCATGATAACATAAGCAGCATAGTAACCCATACTGCCAATGACAGCAAACACGGTTCCCCATAAGGATCGTTTTATTGTCAGTTTTTTATTATCGTTATAAAATTTGTCGGAAAGGGTTTTAAACCTGTCAACCAGGAATGCTGATAGATTGAAGATTTTAACTTCCTTGGCTGTTTCATCGCTTGCACCAAGATATCGTACATAATCCAGTTCCCGCCGCTCCGGTGTTTGACCCCGGCTTAGCGCGTAACTGCGGTCGTTGAAATATGATTCACCCAAAAAAGCAGGAACAATTGCAATGATAAGTAGCAGAATCAGCCATGGATTGAATGTCATTAACCCTGCGGCAAGAAAAGCCATTGTGATAAAATCCTGCACCTGTGTTAAAACCTGTGACAACAGGACTGTTCTTCCAACGGTTTGTTGTCTTGCGCGTTCCAGTTTATCATAAAATTCAGAATCTTCGAACTGGTCAAGATCGAGAGTCGCGGCATGTTCCATGATGGTTATCGAGGTATGATTGGAAAACTGAACACCCAGCAAACTGTCAACCAGCGATATAGCCCTGCTCAAAGCATCCGAAAGTATTGCCAGGCCGAATTCTGTCGCCACGAGTTCCCATAGATAAGTATTGAAGATGCCGGGTTTTGCTGTACTTGATAGGACAACTTCATCTATGATAAGTTTTCCAACATAAAGTATGGCTACAGGCATTGCGGATTTTGCAATTCTGAGCAATGCGTTGGCGATAGTGAGCCAACGATTGGTTTGCCATACAAGGGCAAAAAAACGTGGAAGATTTTTTAAGGCAGCGAATTTTTCCTTGATTGAAGGCCTGTCAGTAATTGCATTTTTTGATCTCCGCTCATGGGGTATTCCCGACTTCATCATTTGGCAAAATTAAGCAAACCGTGGCTCGGTTAATTCATTCACCATCTTCTTTAATAAAACAGCATTTTCAAAGGCCGAACCAATCGTGTTATTGAAATATGCGTAGACATCCTTACCAGTCTTCATCCACTTAAGAATTTGTTTTGCCCGCTGAGCCAGGAACTCTTCTGTGTACGAATCCCGGTAATCCCCTTTAGGGCCATGAAACCGCAGATATACAAACGCCGGATCTGTGAGGTGTTCGGTTACTCTTGAAGCGGGTATATCATGAATAACCATTGCTGCATCGTATTCGTTCAACAACTCGTAAATTTCACGAAAGTACCAGCTGTTGTGTCTGAATTCAACCGCTATGCGCCATTTTTCTCCAGGGTCTGATAAACGCACATAATTTAATATTTCAAAAACCCTGGTTGAATCATCGGCTTTAATGCTTGCCGGAAATTGTATTAATAAACATCCACGGTTTTTATTAAGTTGATCAGCAGCCATCAGGAAATTCTCTATTGCTGCTGGTTGGTAGATTAATTTATTATGTGTGACCCCTTTCCATAATTTAACAGTAAATGTAAAATTTTGTGATACTTCGGTGGTCCATCTTTCAAAAGTACGGGGGAGTGGAACCTTATAAAAGCTGCTGTTTACTTCCAGGCTGTTGAATAATGTTGAATAGTAATGAAGCCTGCTTTTGTTCCTGAACGGTTCGGGAAAACTCTGCCTGTTTCCCGGGACAACGACATTGCTCGTACCGATATGTAGTTTACCTATGCGCGGCTTTCTTGCCATCAATAATGCGGATTTGACCTGGTTAGTTATAAAGTCTGTGTTCTTTCTATTTATGAAGTCAGGGTTCTTTCTATTAATAAAGTCAGCGTACTTTTCTATTTATAATGTCAGTGTTCCTTCTATTGAATCATCCAATGTTTTCCCTATTGCTGCACCTATAAGCATTTTGATACCTGCAACAGCATTACCATGTTTGGTATCCCAGTAATAACCATCGTTGGGGACTACTTTGATTACAGAGATCCTGGGATCCTCTTTTCCTTCGGTAAACCAGGTTTTCAAAACCGGTTCCCATAACTCATCGATCTTATTTTTATCTGTGGAAATAGTTGCGTTTCCTGAAAGAAAAAGAAAATCCGAATGGGCTGAGCCCTGGAAAAAAAGCCTTACAGAGGAATCGTGGGTAATCTCCTTGTTTTTATAACTATCGGTTGCGCTAAGAAACCAAATATTTCCCGAATCATCTACCTGCTGTACACTCATGGGTCTGACACCATCTGAAGGTCCGGTACCATTCCCTGTGCAAAAGAAGCAGCTCTTTGCATTATCTGCAAGTTCTTTCAATTTTGATATGGCTGCTTTTGAGCCGAGATCATCTCGGTTGTCTTCAATCTGTTGCTTGTTGATGCTATCCATTTTCTTAATGATTAACTGATTAAGATTTCATTGTTAGAAATGGTTCAACAAGTGTGCCTCGCCACTTATTGAACCTTTGTATTAAAAACTCCCCAGAAAGCTAATCAGTATTGCAGCGAATATTATTATTTGGTTTCACTCTTTATTTCATCCCGGATAGTCCGGGCTCTCGCAGAAGATAAATAAATCTGGAAGCCGACAGAAATATTCAGATCATTGGAAGTTGGCTTAGTCCCGAATCCGATTATTCCATTGTATTTCAATAATGCCTCCAGGCCTATGTTAGGGGTGATAAAATAGGCGATACCGGGTCCTATTCCAAGACCAAGGCCATTGGTGTTGTCACCGACAGCCGGATTATCTCCGTTGATACCCACTGTACCTTCTGCAAACAAACGGGTATGTTTAATGAGATCAACTGATTCGCCCCCGAGATAATATCGGGCAAGTGCACCAACGCCATACTGAACGCTGGTCCCTTCACCTTTTGCGGTGGACAGCCCGGTGAGGAGGTATCCTCCAATAGCTACATTATCCTTGATAAACCAGGCAATTTTAGGACGAATCAGGAAGGAGAAATTGCCGCCCGCGTCAAGACTAAGATTGACGTTGGCCAGGTCGGCGCCAATAAGGGCATTCCCGCGCTGAATCTGGGCTTCAGCCGAAAAACATAAAACAATCAAAAGGGAATTGAGGCAGATAAAAACTTTTTTCATACATTTCTTTTTATGGTATTTTCCATAACCATAAATATTGTGCCTCCACACCGTAAAAACTAAAAGTTCAAGAACATATCTCATCTCCGAAAATTCAACCGGTAAGATCAATAAAATTGACCTAGAAAAACGTTTTCGTTAGTGGTGTTCCCAACCCGCAGCGTTTATCCAACGATAATTTCGGCGAAGTAACCTGGCTAAATACCTGACAGGATTGCCAGCCTTGCTTTGGGACAAAATACGGGTTGGTAAAATCTGATCTTTCCATTACTTTAATGTTTCATTTACATTAAAGGTTAGCATTGATATGGAAAAGATAGAACACATCAATTACATAAAAGTACCAGCGGCAGTAATATATGAGGCGTTAACAACCCAGGATGGTTTGGGGAAGGTCTGGACCAATAAACTTATTGTTAAACCTCAGCTCAACTTTATAAATGAATTTGATTTCGACGATAACTACGGAACAAAGATGAAAGTTGTCGAATTATCAGAGTATAAAAAAATTGTCTGGGAATGTGTTGAATCAGATCCGGAATGGATTGGAACCGGTATCTCTTTTGAATTAGAGGAGAAAAACAATGTTACAACTATAGTGTTAAAACATTATGGATGGAGAAAGCTAACCGAATTTTACCGTTGGTGCAATTATAACTGGGCGATGTTCTTGCTAAGCCTGAAAAATTATTGCGAAAGTGGAAAAGGTGAGGTATACCAGGAAAGGACATTCTGAGGATGCTGTCCGGGCTTTCATTTTCTGAAAATGATTACCTCCAGTTTTCGACGGATTTCAAATCCAAGTGACTCGTATAAGGAAACAGCCGCTTTGTTGTCTATTTTAACATGAAGCATTGGTTTGCGATCCTCACCTCGAATAATCTTCAATTGGTGGAGCAACAACCTGCGCGCATAACCATGCCCCTGGTGATCAGGATGCGTACATACAGCGCTTATTTCTGAATATTCATGTACCTGTAAACGTTGCCCGGCCATCGCAACCAGTTGATCACCCGAAAATATTCCAAAAAAATTTCCGAATTCTATTGTTCGTTCATTGAATGGTCCCGGATTGGTCAGCCTGGTCAGGTTCAACATTTCCGGTATATCCTTATTAGTGAGTTTAACTATCTTATCATCTGTATCATCTGTATCATCAGTATCATCGGAACCGATCTGAGTAATATGGCCAGTATCAATCATCTGGTATATCTCCAGGCCAGGCAATAATTGCCATGGTGCAGGCACTTCAATATGATAAGGTATAAAAGTTGCGCGCACGCTTCCCTGGGGCAGCATATCATATAATAATCTAAATTCTTCCGCCTCAAAGCCCCTGAAACCGGCAAAAGTGGTAACCAGGGCCGGGAAATATTTTACGCTTTCATTGCCTGAAGCAAAATGTTTATTACCTGTATTCAGGCCTTCCCAAATGGGATTATCCAAAATGTGATTCATTAATTTTCGGTTTGACAGCATTTGACCAACAAAATTAGTTAATAGAACCTGATTTCGCTTTAGTGACATTGTGCATGTTAACTGCGGAGATAGTTACCTTTGTTCATTCCGGTCTCTGCTGTTGTCTCCGATCGGCTTTTTTAGGAATGCTTGTAGCGCTGATTGCCTTATTGGTTATATGTTGACGTTGCGCGTTCATGGCGTTCACTCGGTTCTTCACTCCGCCGGATGGGCCTTTTGGTTGGTTTGATTTGCCACTGTGATTCCTGGTTAATACCATTGTTCATGCCGGTGGCTGCTGTTGTCTCCGATCGGCTTTTTGTTCCCTGATCGGCTTTTTTAGGTATTCATGTTGTGCTAGGGGTTGTTTGGCCCTGATCGGCTTCAGTAACTCCGAACAGGTCTCATGTATGAGAATGGTTTCTGCAAATGTGTAAATTTAAGTTGAAGCTTCTTTCATAAACACATTAAAACAGAAACCATGAAACAAAGTAAAACTTTAGATTTTAGCGGTACAACTATA